>NZ_JCBAMT010000131.1:0-13376 GCF_059760445.1 Achromobacter sp. D7-1
ATCGAGCGTCGCCGCGGCCGCCGCGCCCGGCAACGCCAGCCCGGCGGCCGCCAGCAGCACGGCGCGGGCGGCCTGGCCGGCGCGCATCGTCAAGAGTGCGGCGAGCTTCATAAGCGCTACACGGTCTTCTTGGGATGCACGACCATCTGGCCGGACATTTCCATGTGCAGCGCGTGGCAGAACCACTGGCAGTAGTACCAGTACACGCCCAGACGGTCTGCCGTGAAGGTGACCGAGGCGGTAGCCTGGGGTCCGATCTCCATGGCGATGCCGTGGCCTTCCAGCGTGAAGCCGTGCGTCAAGTCTTCGATCACCTCCATGTTCGTGACTACCACGGTGACCTCGTCGCCCTGGTTGACCTCGAACTTCTTGATGCTGAACATGGGCGCGACCGCCATCATGTACACGCGCACCTTGTTGCCGTCGCGCACCACCTTGGCTGCATCGTCCAGCGACACGCCGTCCTTCTTGGCCATTTGGCGGGCGTCTTCCCACATCGGGTCGTCGCGTTTCCAGACGCTGATGGGATGGACCTTGGAGCGGTGCACCAGGCACATGTCATGCGGCTCGGCGAAGCTGGGGCCGTCATGCACCAGCTTCATTTCGTCGCCCGAAATGTCAATGAGCTGGTCGTTCTCGGGCTTGAGCGGGCCGACGTTCAGGAAACGGTCCTTGGAGAACTTGTTCAGCGACACCAGCCATTTGCCGTCGGCCTCGCGGGTTTCTCCCATCGTCGAGTGGTTGTGGCCGGGCTGGTAGTGCACGTCCAGCTTCTGGATGATCGGGTCGACCTTCTCGCCCTTGAACGCGCGCTTGGCCTTGTCTATGTTCCACTTGACCATCTGGCTGTCGATGAACAGCGTGGTGTAGGCGTTGCCGCGGCCGTCGAATGCCGTGTGCAGCGGGCCCAGGCCCAGCTGGGGTTCGGCCACCACGCAATCGCGCGGCTTGATCTTGTCGTCGAACAGGTCGTCCAGCGTGCGCACGTCCAGCACCGTGACGGTGGGCGAGAGCTTGCCGTTGAGCACCAGGTGGATACCATCGGGCGCGGCGTTGCAGCCGTGCGGCGAGTTCGGCACCGGAATGTAGCGGGTGTACTTGGAGCCGTGGCGTCCGTCGATCACCGGCACGCCACCCATGGTCTTGAAGTCGCCCTTCTTGACGGCTTCTTCGATGCGCTTGATGTTGAACACCACGACCCAGTCCTGTTCGTTGGCCGAGGCTTCTTCCACCGTGACGCCTTTCTCCGAGTTGTAGCAGGTGGAGAACGAGTACTTGCCCTGGTAGTCGGCGTCGCCGTTGTCCAGGTTGCCGTCGACCAGCACCTGCCAGGCGACCTTCATGGTGTCGCCGTCCAGCGCGGTGTAGATGGCGAAGAAGTTCTTCTTGGGATCGTCCGTCACCTTGCCGTCGTTGGGCAGGGGGATGATGTGCTCGCCGTTGGCGAACACATAGCCGGTGCGCGGGTATCGCTGCGGCCGCAGGCCGTGCACGCCGGACACGTTGGGCAGTTCGGTGATCTTGTCCGTCTTCATCACATCCAGGCGGATGCGGGCGACGCGGTTGTTGGCCTTGTCGTTGATGTACAGATAGCGGCCGTCGTAGGTGCGGTCGGTGAACGAGAGGTGCGGGTGGTGGGCGTCGCCGTTGATGAACACGCCGCCCTTGTCCTTCAGGTATTCGCGGGTCTCGGGGGTGAGGCCTTCGGTCAGGATCTTGCGGCTTTCGTTGGTGCGGCCCCAGCCGGTGGCGCTGCAATGGTTGAAGACCGGGATGCGGACCAGCTCGCGCATGGACGGCAGGCCCAGCACGCGGACCTCGCCCGATTGGCCGCTGGAATTGAAAGCGTAGTATTCGTCGAGCTCGCCCGGGGCGACATGGCCCAGCACGCCATTGGCGCCGCCCTTGGCGTCCTTGCCGTGGGCAGTGGAGATCTGCGCGCCCGCCACCAGGCCTGCGGCGCCCGTGATGGCTGCGGTTCCGAGGAAGCTGCGGCGGGTGAGGCCGGCCTTGTCGGGGTTCTTGTCGGACATGGATAACTCCTTGGTAGGGACGGCGCCGGGCGCCGCTGTGCGGAAAGTGGGTTCAGGCGCCGGGTTCGCTGTTCGGGTTCGGCGCGCGGTGCATGACGATGACTTGCTCGGCTGGTTCGGCCGCCGGTGCGCGGCGGCGCTCCCGCTTGGCCTTCTTCTGGATCAGGTGCGGACACTTCTGTTCGTGGTGATAGAGCATCTGGCAGTGCAGGCACTGGATGCACTCGTTCGGATTGATCTCGCCCGTGGGATCGATCGCCTGCACCGGACATTCGAGATTGCAGCGCTGACAGGGGTTGCCGCAGTCGCGGTAGCGGCGCAGCCAGTTGAAGATGCGCAGGCGGGCGGGGATGGCCAGCGCGGCCCCCAGCGGACAGAGGTAGCGGCAGAAGAAGCGCTCCACGAACAGGCCGGCGGCCAGCAGCGCCACGGCGAACGCGACGAACGGCCAGTAGCGCATGAAGCGCAGGATGATCGCGGTCTTGAACGGTTCGACTTCGGAAAGCTGCTCGGCCAGCGCCAGGTCGTACAGCGAAAAGCCGAACAGCAGCAGGAAGATCACGTACTTCAGGGTCGACAGGCGCTGGTTCACGCCGTGGCTGATCTTGAGCTGGCGCACGCCCAGGCGGCGGGCGATGCGGTTGGTGAGTTCCTGCAGGGCGCCGAAGGGGCACAGCCAGCCGCAGAAGGCGCCGCGGTTCCAGAACACCATGGAGATGGCGGTGGCGCACCACAGGATGAACACCAGCGGATCCATCAGGAAGTATTCCCAGCGGAAGTCGCTGCGCAGCGCCGAGAAGAAAGTCAGCACGTTGACGATGGACAGCTGGGCCTGGCCGTACCAGCCGATCCAGAACAGCGCGAACGCCAGGAACGCCAGTCGCAGGCGGTCGTGCAGCAGGGGGCGGCTGGTCAATTGGTCCTGGAAGAAGAAGATACCGACCAGCACCAGCAGCGCCACGGTCAGGACCGCGACCTGTCCGGCCTTGCCATGCCATATCTGTTTCCACAGCGCGGGCGCTGGTTCCTCAGCCTGGGCCGGGACGGCTGCGGCGGGAGCAGGGGCAGCCGCGGCCGCTTGCGCGCCAGCGGCCGGACGGGTGTAGGCCGCCGGCAGTTCATAGCCCAGGTCGAACGTCACGAAGGCCTTGTCGCTGACGCTGAGCACGCGCTGCACCATGAGCTGCAGGCGCCAGGGCGCGACCGGATCCAGCGTGGCGTCCTCGGGCACCACGAACAGCGCCACTTCGCGGAACGCCGGCGCGCCTTGCGCAGCTACGTCGGCCAGGCGCTGATGGTTGCGGTCGCGGAAGCGGAAGCTGCTTTCATCCTGGATGATCTCGATGCGGTCGAAGATGCCGCCGCGCACATAGCCCGACCCCTTGAACGAGTACGCGCCGTTGCCGGCCACCAGCACCGCTTGCTGGCCGGGCTTGAGCCTTTCCTTCAGGCGCTGCCATTCTGTGTCGCCCAGCAGGCTGCGGCCGATCGCGGGCACGCTGACCAGTGCGGCGTATAGGTCGATGAAGCCGTCCGCGTCCGCGCTGCCCTCGGCGTTTGCGGCCGCATCGCTTCTGCCCGATGCGAGGAACGCCTGGTTCACGTCCTCCGGACTCAGCCGCAGGTTGCGCACCGCCTTGGTCGCCACCAGGTCCTGCCAGGACTGGACGGCGTCGCGCGTATCGTCCACGACGCGGGCGGCAACGGGCGCGGCCTGCGGCGCTGTTGCGGCAGTCTTATCGATGCCGTAGGCGCGGGCCACGGCGATGGCCGAGCGCGTGATGCTGTCGCCGATCACCATCAGGGTGACGGTCGCGCCGCTGATAATGTCCACCGGCGGCGGCGCGCCATGGCGAGGCGGGGAGTCCACGAAGTTCAGCCCGACATAGCCGCTGATGAAATGGTCGACCTTGGACTGCGGAATGCCGATGAGTACGATGGGCTCATGGTGTTCCACCAGCCGGGCGCCGACGATGCGCCCGTCGTTCGCCAGGCCGACCAGCACGTCGATGGGCTTGCTGGAGTAGCCGCGCGTGTTGACGACGTCGGAAGTGAGATAGACCACGCCCAGCTGGCGCGCGCCCGCATAGACCTTGGCGGCCATGGGTTTGCCGGCGGGCGGATCGGCGCGGTCCGCGCCGGGGAAGATCTGTCCGATCGGGGTGCCGCCCAGGAAGTCCGGCAAGCGCTGGGCCTGCGCGGTGCTGGCGGCCTGCGCGCATAGCAGCAGCAAGGCCAGCAGAACCGCATGAATGAACCCCGTGTACCGCCTGATCCCACGCCCCGCCGCTATGCTGCCTTGCATTTTCGGACTCTGCTGATTGTGTTTGTTTGCAGGCATGCTAAGAACACGCGGCGTCCTTCGTATTGCGGTTTGTCAATCGGCGCGCGCGCGCAGGCCGCATGGCGGCAATACCCTCATGCGGCGTAGGGGATATCCCCGTTTTGAAGGGGGTGAACGAGGCGCTATTGATGTCCGTCAATAGCGCGGCTTGCGGGGCGCCATAGACTTGTGCGTGGCGGCAGCGACGCGAGGCATGTGCCTCACGCGTGTCGGAAGAGCCGCCAACGTTTACGGAGAATCTCCATGCTGGCAAAAGCCACCCTAGCCATCGTTCTGTCCGCAGCCAGCCTGCCCGCGTTGGCCGCTCAGTGCGAAGCAACCATAGAAAGCAACGACGCCATGCAGTACAACCTGAAGGAAATGGTCGTCGACAAAAGCTGCAAGCAATTCACCGTGCATCTCAAGCACGTCGGCAAAATGGCCAAGGTCGCCATGGGCCACAACTGGGTGCTGACCAAGGAAGCCGACAAGACGGCCGTGGCCACCGACGGCATGAACGCCGGCCTGCCGCAGGATTACGTCAAGGCGGGCGACACCCGCGTCATCGCCCACACCAAGGTCATCGGCGGCGGCGAGTCGGATTCGGTTACGTTCGACGTATCCAAGCTGACTCCGGGCGAGGCTTATGCCTATTTCTGCTCCTTCCCCGGCCATTGGGCCATGATGAAGGGCACGCTCAAGCTCGGCAGCTGACCGGCTCTCTGCCAGACGCGAAGACCGGCCACGGGCCGGTTTTTTTTGTTTTTTTGCCATGGAGCCAGGCTGCGGATGCCCTGGTTCACCAGGCCTAAACCGTGCCTGCCTCAGGCAAAAGGACGGGGCTCGTCACCGGCGTGTCACGGATTTTCCATGTACGATTACCGGTCGTGTAACTTCTGGAGCTCCTGATGGAGTGGCTGCTGGACCCTACTGCGTGGGTCGGCTTGCTTACCCTGGTCATCCTTGAGATCGTCCTGGGGATCGATAACCTGATTTTCATCGCCATCCTGGCGGACAAGCTGCCCCCGGCGCAACGCGACCGCGCGCGCATCATGGGCCTGAGCCTGGCGCTCATCATGCGTCTAGGCCTCTTGTCGGTCATGTCATGGCTGGTCACGCTGACCGCCCCCCTGTTTTCCATCGGCCCGCTGTCGTTTTCGGGCCGCGACCTGATCCTGATGATCGGCGGCCTGTTCCTGCTGTTCAAGGGCACCATGGAACTGCACGAGCGCCTGGAGGGCTCCCAGCACGGCGGCTCGTCGGGGCCGCGCGTGTACGCCAGCTTCTGGGTGATCGTGACGCAGATCGTGGTGCTGGACGCGGTGTTCTCGCTGGACTCCGTCATCACCGCGGTGGGCATGGTGGACCATCTGGCCATCATGATGATCGCCGTCGTCATCGCCATCGGCATCATGCTGCTGGCATCCAAGCCGCTGACGCGTTTCGTCAACGCTCACCCCACGGTGGTGGTGCTGTGCCTGGGCTTCCTGCTGATGATCGGCTTCTCGCTCTTGGCTGAAGCCTTCGGCTTCAAGGTGCCCAAGGGCTATCTGTACGCGGCCATCGGCTTCTCGGTCGCCATCGAAGCCCTCAACCAGGTGGCGCGCCGCAATCTGCTCAAGCTGGACGCGCGCCGGCCGATGCGCGAACGCACCGCATCCGCGGTGCTGCGCATGCTGGGCAAGCGGCCGCCCGCCGACGAGGCCGACATGCCCAGCGCGAACGGCCCGGCCATTCCGGCGTTCGGAGTCGAGGAACGCAATATGGTCAGCGGCGTATTGACGCTGGCCGAGCGCTCCATCCGCTCGATCATGACGCCGCGCACGGATGTTTCCTGGATCAACATCGACGACGATCCGGAAACCATCCGCCGCCAGCTGACCGAGGCGCCGCACAGTTTCTTTCCGGTATGCCGCGGTTCGCTCGATGAGGTGCTGGGTATCGCCCGCGCCAAGGACCTGGTGGCGGACCTGATCACCGAGGGCAGGGTGCGCCGCAACCGCCTGCGCGACCCCATCATCGTGCACGAGTCCATCGGCATCCTGCGCCTGATGGATACGCTCAAGCGTTCGCGCGGCCAGCTGGTGCTGGTGGCCGACGAGTTTGGCGCCATCGAGGGGCTGGTGACGCCCATCGATGTCTTCGAGGCGATTGCCGGCGAGTTTCCCGACGAAGACGAACTGCCCGACATCGTTGCCGACGGCGACAACACCTGGAAAATCGACGGCGCGGCCGATCTGCACCATGTCGAGCAGGTGCTGGAAACCGAAGGCCTGGTCGATGACGCCCAGGATTTTTCAACCCTGGCGGGGTACCTGCTATCGCGTTTCGGGCATCTGCCCAAGCCGGGCGACGTCTGCGAATACGAAGTCCACCATGAGCATTTCCGCTTTGAAGTCCTGGAAATGGACGGCCGCCGCATCGCGCTGGTGCGCGTAGAGAAGCGTCCCCAGGAAATGCTCGCCGACGACGAATCCCTAGCCAACGATTAACTGAAACCGACCTCCCATCGTGACCGAAAACACTCTATACCTGATCAAAGCGTTCATCCTGGGCATCATCGAGGGCCTGACGGAGTTCATTCCCGTGTCCAGCACCGGCCACCTCATCCTGGTGGGCGACTGGATCAACTTCGAATCCAGCCAGGGCAAGGTGTTCGAGGTGGTGATCCAGCTGGGCTCCATCCTGGCGGTGATGTGGGTGTTCCGCGCGCGGCTGCTGACGCTGATCCGCGGCACGCTGACCGGCGTGCCCAGCGAGGTTGCCTTCACCCGCAACCTGATCATCGCCTTCCTGCCGGCGGCCGTCATCGGGGCGATCTTCATCAAGTCCATCAAGAGCGTCTTCTATCACCCGGCCGTGGTGGTCGTGACCCTGGTGCTGGGCGGCCTGATCATGCTGTACGTGGAGCGCAAGACGCACCACACGCCCGGCGACATGCCGGGCGCGGCCGACGACACGGCGTCGGACGAGCGGGCCACGGCCCGCACGCTGGAGCAGATCACCTGGAAGCAGGCGCTGGGCGTGGGCGTGGCGCAATGCCTGGCCATGATCCCGGGCACCTCGCGCTCCGGCGCCACCATCATCGGCGGCATGATCGCCGGCATCCAGCGCAAGACGGCCACCGAGTTCTCGTTCTTCCTGGCGATGCCCACGATGCTGGGCGCGGCGGTCTACGACATGTACAAGAACATGGAGCTGCTCACCCAGCACGACCTGACTGGCATCGCGGTGGGCTTCGTGGCCGCGTTCCTGAGCGCGATGGTGGTGGTGCGCGCCGTGCTGCGCTTCGTTGCCAACCATACCTACCGGGTGTTCGCCTGGTATCGGATCATCTTCGGCGGCGTGGTGGCTGCCTGGATCTTCACGCGCTGAGCGTCGAGGGCACTGCCGGCGCGCCGGCAGCAGTAATGACGAGGGCCGCTTGCGCGGCCCTCGTTGTTTTTCGTCGCGATGTGGCGCGTCCGGGAGCTAGGCTTCCGTTTCCAGGTCGTAGAACTGCAGGCCGTCCTGGTCGATGACCAGCCAGCCGCCGCGGGCCGGCGATACATGGTCGCAGTCCCAGTCGGGCAGGACCCAGCGTTCGCGCTTCTTGCCGTCGACTTCCAGCACGTGGCGGGCGGGGCGATGGGTATGGCCATGCACCAGCACGCGCACCCCGGTTTCGCGGAAGACGGATTCGATGGCGGCGGCGTTGACGTCCATGATTTCCATGGATTTCGTCTGGTTGGCGGCCTGGCTTTCGCCGCGTGCCTGCTGCGCCATCGCCAGTCGTTCGGGAATCGTCTTGGCCAGGAATTCGGCCTGCCAGCGCGGATCGCGGACCATTGCGCGGAACTGCTGGTAGGCGGCGTCGTCCGTACAGAACTCGTCGCCATGGGTCAGCAGGATCTGGCCATAGTCCGTTTCCAGCAGCGCCGGCTCGGGCAGCAGCTTTGCGCCCAGGGCCTGGGCCAGCTCGTCCCCGATGAGGAAGTCGCGGTTGCCGCGGCCCAGCCAGACCGGAATCCGGCTGGCCGTGTCGCGCAGCGCCGTCAGCGCCGTGGCGAGCCACGGCGGCGCGGCGCGGATCACGTCGTCGCCGATCCAGGCATCGAAGATGTCGCCCGGCAGCAGCAGGGCGCCGGCTTCCTCGCGCGCGGCCTCCAGGAAGGCCAGGAAGGCCTCCGAGGTGGCCGGCGTGGCCGGTCCCAGATGCAGGTCGGACGCCAGCCAGATGGGGCCGGACAGCGCAATCTTATTCAAGAACTTCGGCCTTCTCGATGATCACGTCTTCGTTGGGGACGTTCTGGTGGAAGCCCTTGTTGCCGGTCTTCACGTTCTTGATCTTGTCGACCACGTCCATGCCTTCGGTCACGGTGCCGAACACGGCATAGCCCCAGCCATTCGGCGTGGGCGCGGTGAAGTTCAGGAAGTCGTTGTTGGAGACGTTGATGAAGAACTGCGCCGTGGCCGAGTGCGGGTCGCTGGTGCGGGCCATGGCCAGGGTGTACTTGTCGTTCTTCAGGCCGTTGTTGGCTTCGTTTTCGATGGGGGCATGGGTCTGCTTTTGCTTCATGCCGGGCTCAAAGCCGCCGCCCTGGATCATGAAGCCGTCGATCACGCGATGGAACACCGTGCCGTTGTAGAAGCCTTCCTTGACGTAGGTCAGGAAGTTTTCGACGGTCTTGGGCGCCTTGGCGGCATCCAGGGTGATGACCATGTCGCCTTGGTTGGTCTGGAGCTTGACGCGGGGGGTGGTGCTCATGGTTTTTGTGCCTTCAGAGGTGGAGGTGGAGGAATTTGCCGCAGGGGCGGCGCTGACGAGCGCCGGGGCGAATGCCGCCAGCGCGAACGAGCACGCCGTCAGGCGCAGCAGGTGTAGGGGAGAGTATCGGGACATCATTTGGCGTGTTTATCCTTCAGCATGGTTTCGACTTCGCGGACCTTTTCCTGCATGCCGGGCACGCCGTCGCTGGCGGCCTTCTTGTAGGTGCTCAAGGCCTGCAGAAGTTGCAGGTCGCCCATATTGGCGCGGGCGGCGGCGTAGTTCGGGTCGGCGCGCAGGGCCATCGACAGGGCGTCCTGCGCGCGGTCGAGTTCGCCGCGGCCAGCATATAGAGCCGCCAGGTTGTTCCAAGGTTCCGGAAGCTCCGGAAAGCGGTTGGTCATCTCGGTATAGACGCCGATGGCCTCGTCGGTGCGATTCAGGGCGGCCAGCGCGCGGGCGTGCTGGAACATCAGCTGCACGTCGGTGCCGCGCTGGTCCTTGATCTGTTCCTGGCGTTTTTCGATCATGGCCAGGGCTTCTTCGTTGTCGCCGTGGTTCAGCAGCCGCTCGATGTACGTAGTGATCTGCGAGGGCGACGGCGTCAGGCGCGTGTCGACGCCCGGCTTGGCCGCTTCCAGCAGCTTGGCCAGGCTGTCCCAGCCGCCCTCGGGCGGGATGGGATCCAGGGTGGTGCGGTTGGCGTTGGGGTTGGTTCCACCGCCGCCGGCCATCGACTGGGCCAGAGAGGCGCCAATCGGTGCGCCGGCAAGGGCCAGGGCGAGCAGGGCGACGCGAAAGCGCGGCTTGATAGTCACTTGGGCATCCGTTAAAAGTCTTGGCAGGCCGACGCTTACGCGCGCGACCGGGCCGCTTGCTATACTTGACGACCGCCATTTTAGCCCCGGTTGTGTTTTGGCTCGACATCGGGGACGAAGCCCGGCGATATCGTTCGTGGAACCGGCTTGGAATGCGGGCCTTCGAATGCGGGCTCGGAATGGTCAGCGCCAGTGGGATTATGGCCTGGGATCGAAATCCGGCCCGGCGGCACGCGCCGAAGGTATTTTCCTTCGGCAGCAACTTTCCGCAACCGCCACGGAAAATTTAGACAAAGCCTATAAGCGCCATGCTGCAAATCTACAACACGTTGTCGCGTACCAAAGAACCGTTCAAGCCGGCCCAGGCCGGTCAGGTGCGCATGTACGTGTGTGGCATGACCGTCTATGACTTCTGCCACCTGGGCCATGCCCGCATGCTGGTGTCGTTCGACGTCGTGCAGCGCTGGCTGCGCGCCAGCGGGCTGGCGGTCGACTATGTGCGCAATATCACGGATATCGACGACAAGATCATCCGCCGCGCCGTCGAGACCGGCCGCCGCATCGGCGAAGTCACCGAGTTCTACATCGACGCCATGCACGCCGACGAGCGCGCGCTGGGCGTCGAGACGCCGGACCGCGAGCCGCGCGCCACCGAATATGTCGGCGATATGCTCGACATCATCGGCAAGCTCGAGCAGAACGGCCTGGCTTATCAAGCCGACGATGGCGACGTGAATTTCGCTGTCCGTGGTTTTGCCGGTTACGGCAAGCTGTCGGGCAAGACGCTGGACGACCTGCGCGCAGGCGAGCGCGTGGCGGTTGGTTCGGCCAAGCGTGATCCGCTGGATTTCGTGCTGTGGAAGTCCGCCAAGGCGGAAGAACCGGCCGATACCAAGTGGGAATCGCCCTATGGGCTGGGCCGTCCAGGCTGGCACATCGAGTGCTCGGCCATGAGCAAATCGCTGCTGGGCCTGCCGCTGGATATTCATGGCGGCGGCCCGGACCTGAAATTCCCGCACCATGAAAACGAGATCGCCCAGACCGAGGGGGCCTTCGGCGGCACGCTGGCGAATATCTGGATGCATTGCGGTCCGCTCATGGTCGACTCGGACAAGATGTCCAAGTCCCTGGGCAATTTCCGCACCATCCGCCAGACCATCGCCCAGGAAGAGCCGGCGGCCGACCAGGCCGTCTACCGCGTCAATCCGCGCGAAGCGGAAATGGTGCGCTTCTTCATCGTGCGCAACCACTACCGCAGCCCGCAGAACTACACGCCAGACAACCTGATCGACGCGCAGAACGCGCTCGATCGCCTGTACCAGGCGCTGCAGAACGTGCCTGCCGACGCGCAGGGCATCGATTGGAACGAGCCGCAGGCCCAGGCCTTCAAGGCGGCCATGGACGATGACTTCAACAGCTCGGGCGCGATCGCGGCCTTGTTCGAACTGGCCTCCGAGGCCAACCGCGGCAAGAGCGCGCGCAGCGCCGGCCAGTTGAAGGCGCTGGCATCCCTGCTGGGCCTGCTGCAGCAGGATCCAGCGACGTATTTCCAGTCGCCCACCCGTTATTCCGCTGCGGCCATCGAACAGGGCGAGCGCCGTGCGCTGGACGCCGAGGCCATCCAGTCCTTGATCGACGCGCGCGCGGCCGCCAAGGCGGCCCGCAACTTCGCCGAAGCCGACCGCATCCGTGCGGAACTGCGCGAAGCTGGCATCGAGCTCGACGACAAGCCGGGCGGCCTGACGCAATGGCGTCGGGCTTGAAGCCGCAGGACCCGCCCGCCATGTCCACTGCCGACCTCGAGATTCCCAAGCCCGAGTATTGGGAAGCCGCCGTAGCCCATCTGATGCGGCGCGACCGCATCCTGAAAAAGATCATTCCCCAGCATCCCGAGGTCTGGCTGACGTCGCGCGGCACGCCTTTCGTGACGCTGGCGCGGGCGATCATCGGGCAGCAGGTGTCCAGCAAGGCGGCCGACACCGTCTGGACCCAGTTCATCGAGGCCGTGGGCAAGCGCCCCACGCCCGTCGCCGTGCTGCGCGTCGGCCTGGAAGGCTTGCGCGCGGCAGGGCTGTCGCAGCGCAAGGCCGAATACGTGCTGGACCTGGCCGTGCATTTCGGCGAGCGCCGGGTCCATCCCGAGAAATGGGCGGCAATGGACGACGAAGCCGTCATTTCCGAACTGACCGCCATCCGGGGCATAGGCCGCTGGACGGCGGAGATGTTTTTGATTTTCAATCTGCAGCGGCCTGATGTCCTGCCGCTGGATGATCCTGGGTTGCTCAAGGCAATCTCGCTACACTATTTCAGCGGCGAGCCTGTCTCGCGTTTCGAGGCTCGCGAAGTCTCGTTGGCGTGGCAACCCTGGCGTACCGTGGCGACCTGGTATCTGTGGCGCAGTCTGGAACCGACTCCGGTCCAGTACTGACGCAAGCCAGGCAGCCCATCTACGGAACCACACTACATGCGCAATACATTTCTGGAATTCGAACAACCGCTCGCCGAGCTTGAGAACAAGATCGAGCAGCTGCGCTACGTGCAGGCCGATTCGGCCGTAGACATCTCCGACGAGATCGGACGTCTGCAGCAGAAGAGCCAGACCTTGGCCAAGGAAATCTACGCCAAGCTCACGCCCTGGCAGACGGCCCTGGTCGCCCGCCATCCCCAGCGTCCCTACACGCTGGACTACGTGCGCGAAATGTTCACCGACTTCCATGAACTGCACGGCGACCGCATGTACGCCGACGACCAGTCCATCATCGGCGGCCTGGCGCGCTTCAACGGCACGCCCTGCATGGTCATCGGCCACCAGAAGGGGCGCGACACCAAGGAACGCGCCGCGCGCAATTTCGGCATGCCGCGTCCCGAGGGCTATCGCAAGGCCCTGCGCCTGATGCGTCTGGCTGAAAAATTCGGCATTCCCGTGTTCACGTTCGTGGACACCCCGGGCGCTTATCCCGGCATCGGCGCCGAAGAGCGCGGCCAGTCCGAAGCCATCGGCCACAACCTCTACGCCATGGCCGAGCTGAAGGTCCCCGTGATCTGCACCATCATCGGCGAAGGCGGTTCGGGCGGGGCCCTGGCCATCGCCGTGGGCAATGCCGTGCTGATGCTCCAATACGCGACCTACGCCGTGATTTCGCCGGAAGGCTGCGCCTCGATCCTGTGGCGCAGCGCCGACAAGGCGCCCGAGGCCGCCGAGGCCCTGGCCATCATCGCGCCGCGCCTGAAGGATCTGGGCCTGGTGGACCGCGTGGTCAACGAACCGGTGGGCGGCGCCCATCGCGATCCCCGCGTCATGGCCCGCCTGCTGCGCCGCGCGCTGGGCGATGCCCTGCGCCAGCTCCAGGGCATGACGCCCGAACAGCTCGTGGAACAGCGCGTCCAGCGCCTGCTGTCCTACGGCGCCTACCAGGAAGCGCGCGCCTGAAGCAGGCAGGGCGCCGGCCCATGTG
>NZ_JCBAMT010000132.1:0-13072 GCF_059760445.1 Achromobacter sp. D7-1
CGTGAAGCCCGCGAAAGCCACTGGCTTTTCTGCTGCAGGCGCGGCGCCGCGCTCTTGCGCCTGGGCGGCGCGCAGCGCCTGCACTGCGGGGTCGGGCTGTTCCCGGAGTTCGGCCAGCACCGACATGACGGCGGCGACGATGCCCATGTAGCCGGTGCAGCGGCACAGGTTGCCGGACAGCTCCACCCGCACCCGGCCCTCGTCCGCATCCGGCAGCCGCAGCACGATATCGCGCGAGGTCGCCAGCATGCCCGGGGTGCAATAGCCACATTGCAAGGCGTGGTGCTTGGTAAAGGCGGCGCGCAGCCGCTGCATCACCGGATCGGCGTCATAGCCCTCGATGGTGGTCACCTGCCGTCCTTCGCAGGCCACCGCGAACGAGATACAGGAACGCACCGGGGCCCCGTCCACCAGCACCGTGCAGGCGCCGCAGACGCCATGTTCGCAGCCGAGATGGGTGCCGGTCAGGCGCGCCTGATCCCGCAGGAAATCCCCCAGATGCATGCGCGCGGGCGCCTCGTGCGACACGCGCTTGCCGTTTACTTCCAATGTCACCTGAACCATGGTCATTCCTGTCAACCCAGAGCCTGCGCCAGGCAGCGCGTCACCGCGGTCCCGTGCAGCTTGCGATGGTGTTCGTCCTTGTCCTGCATGACGCCGGCCAGCTCGCTGGCCAGCAACGTCTCGTCCAGGCCCGCCAGTCCCTGCTGCGCGATGCGCGCGGCCAGTTGGGGCAGCAGCCTGGGCGCGCCGTCCAGGGCCCCCACCACGATGCGCGCCGTCTTCGCAGACGGATCGAACCAGGCGGCGCAACTGGCCTCGGCGAACTCGCCAGTCTTGCGGCAGAACTTGTAATAGCCCCAGCGCGCCTGCGGCCCGGCTTCCGGTATGTGCACGGCGGCGATCAGCTCGTCTTCGCGCAACCCGGTGGTGTAGGCGCCCTGCATGTAGTCTTCCGCCGGCAGCATGCGCACGCCGTCCGGCCCCGCGATCTCCAGCGTCGCGCCCAGGCCGACCACGGTCAGCACCCAGTCGGCCGCCGGATCGGCATGCGCCAGGCTGCCGCCCAGCGTGCCGCGGTTGCGGATGGCGCGATAGGCAATGCCAGGGGCCACTTGCTGCAAGGGCGTTCCGCGCAGCAGTTCGTGCACGCCGTCCTCGATCTCGGCATGGGTCACGGCCGCGCCCACGCGCAGCTTGCCGTCCTTGCGCGAGACCGTGCGCAGCTCGGACAGGCCGGAAATATCGATCACGACCGGCGGACGCGCCAGGCGCAGGTTCAGCATCGGTCCCAGCGATTGGCCGCCAGCCATGAGCTTGGCGCGGCCTTCATGCCCGCGCAGCGCCCGCAAGGCGTCCTGCAGCGTATCCGGACGGGTGTATTCGAATGCGGCCGCCTTCATGCCGTCACCTCCGCAGCAACGGTTGCGGTCTTGCGGCTACCCTCTGCGATGGCGGCCAGCACCCGGGTCGGCGACAGCGGCGTGCGCAGCAGTTCGGCCGCGCCCAGCGGACGCAAGGCGTCGTTGACCGCGTTGAACAGCACCGCCGGCGGCGCGATGGCGCCGCCCTCGCCCATGCCCTTGGCCCCGAATTCCGTGTGCGGCGAGGGCGTCTCGAAATGGTGCAGGCGCATATTGGGAACTTCGGTGGCGCCCGGCAGCATGTAGTCCGCCAGGGTCGAGGCCAGCGGCTGGCCATTGTCGTCGTAAGGCGTTTCCTCGTAGAAGGCGGTGCCTATGCCCTGGGCCACGCCGCCTATGGTCTGGCCTTCGACCACCATGGGGTTGATCATGGTCCCGCAGTCCTCCACCACCACATAATCCAGGATCTCCACGCCGCCCGTGCCCGGATCCACCGCCACCACCGCCGCATGGGTGGCGTAGGTGAAACAGCCGGTGTCGACCTTGGGCTTGTAGCCCACGGTGACTTCCAGCCCGCTGGGGTCCACGTCGGACGGCAACAATTGCGGCCGCAGATACCAGGCATCGGCCACGTCCTTGACCGACACCGACTTGCCGCCCGCTTCCAGGCGATCGCCATTCCAGGCCACGTTGGCCGGATCGGCCTGCAACAGATGCGCGCCGATGTGCGTGAGTCGCGGCAACAGGCGCTTGCAGGCCTGCGACACGGCGCCGCCGGACATCACCAGCGAACGCGAAGCGTAGGTCCCGGTGGAAAATGGCGTCTGCCCGGTATCGCCGTGCAGCAGCTTGATGCTGGCCACGTCCACGCCCAGGATCTCGTTGGCAATCTGGGCGAAAGTGGTTTCCATACCCTGTCCGTGCGAATGCACGCCGACCCGCAGTTCCAGCCCGCCGTCTGGCGTGACTCGCGCCGTGGCCTGGTCGAAGCCCGGAATCACGGGCGTGCCCCAGGCCGCGAACACCGAAGTGCCGTGAGCGGCCTGCTCGGTGTACGTCGCCAGGCCCACGCCGATGAGGCGGCCGTCGGCCTCGCCCTGGCGCTGGCGCTGGCGGATGGCGTCCACGCCTATCATGTCCATGGCCTGTTGCAGGCTGGCCGGATAATCGCCGCTGTCCAGGTGCTTGCCGGTGACGTTGACGTAGGGCATCTGCTCGCCCTGGACCAGGTTCTCCTGGCGGATTTCCCAAGGCTCGCGTCCGACCTCGCGGGCGATCGCGTCCATCGTCAGTTCGATGGCGAAGCAGACGCCGGTGCGCGCCACGCCGCGATAAGGCACGAAGCCCGGCTTGTTGGTGGCCACCGCCCGCGTCACGCAGCGATAGCCCTTGAAGGCGTACGGCCCCGGCAGATTGCCGATGGCCTGACCCGGTTCCAGGCCGATGGTGAACGGCCAGACCGAATAGGCCCCGCCGTCGATGGTGATCTTGGCGTCCAGCGCCAGCAGCTTGCCGCGTCGGTCGGCGTAGGCCACCATTTCATAATGGTGCTCACGCGAATTGGCGCCCGCGGTCAGGTGCTCGCGGCGGTCTTCAATGAAGCGGAACGGTTTCTTGAAAGTCTTGGCCAGCCAGGCCACGCACAGTTCTTCCTGCTGCAGCACGCACTTGTAGCCGAAAGCCCCGCCCACGTCCGGCGATACCACGCGCACGCGGCCCTGCTCCAGGTCCAGGCACTGGGCCAGCACGCTGCGGATCATGTGCGGCACCTGGGTCGCGCTGACCACCACCAGCTGGTCGGCCTGGTGGTCCCAGTAGGCCAGCACCGCCTTGCCTTCCATCGGCACCATGCACTGGCGCGACAGGTCGATCTTGCGGCGCACGACCACATCCGCCTGCGCCGCCAGTTCATCGAATTGCTTGTCGACGTTGAGCGTGACGAAGACGTTGTCGCGCCATTGCTCGTGCACGAAATCGCCCTGGGCGGCCTGCGCGCTGACCACGTCCGCATACACGGGCAGGTCGTCATAGTCGACCTCGATCAGCTCGGCGTAGTCTTCGGCTTCGGCGCGGGTCGGCGCGAACACCATGGCGATGGGCTCGCCCACGAAGCGCACCTTGCCCGAGGCCAGCGGCGGCTGGGCCGAGACCTGGTAGCTGGGCAGCGTGGAATCCGCCACGATGTCGCGCGCGTCGGCCATGGCCTGGCGCACAAACGCCTTGTCCGCGATCTGCTCGGCCACGCGCACCGAGGCGATGCGCGCATGCGCCAGCGGACTGCGCAGGAAGGCCACCTCGCTAAGCCCGGGCATGGCCATGTCGGCCACGAAATTGCCCTTGCCGTGCAGATGGCGCGCGTCCTCCTTGCGCGGCACCCGCGCGCCCACTCCCTGCGGCTTGCCTGGCCGGCCGTGCGTATCGGCGTTTGCTGTCGTCATGACTACCCTTTGTCTCCTGCTTGCTTGTTACTTGGCCTGGGCCTTCGCCACGGCGGCGAAGGTGTAGTTGTCCAGCGGGCTTTCGGCCACGCGGAACCAGCCCGCCTGCTCGGCCTGGAATTTCTTCCAGTCGGGGAAGATCGCGGCAAAGTCGGGGTTCTTGGCCGAAAGCTCGGTCCACAGTTCCTGCGAGGCGTTGTACGCCGCGTCCATCACTTCCTTGGGGAAGAAGCTGACCTTGGCGCCGCCGGCGATCAGCTTGCGCAGCGCCAGCGGATTGCGCGCATCATAGTGGGCCAGCATGCGCATGGTCTGTTCGCCGGCCGCTGCCTCGAACGCGGCCTGGTAGGCCGGGGGCAAGGCCTCCCAGGCCTTGTCATGCACCATGCTGGTGATGGACGCGCTGCCTTCGAACCAGCCCGGCGAGTAGTAGTACGGCGCCACCTTGTTGAAGCCCAGCTTCTCGTCATCGTAGGGGCCGATCCATTCGGCCGCGTCGATGGTGCCCTTTTCCAGCGCCGGATAGATGTCGCCCGGCGGAATCTGCTGCGGCACCGCGCCCAGCTTGGACAGCACCATGCCGCCGATGCCGCCGATGCGCATGTTCAGGCCCTTCAGGTCGGCGACCGACTTGATCTCCTTGCGGTACCAGCCGCCCATCTGCACACCGACGTTGCCACAGACGTGGTTGACGATGTTGTACTTCTTATAGAGGGCGCGCAGCATCGCCAGGCCGCCACCGTAGTGGATCCAGGCGTTGTGCTGGCGGGCGCTCAGGCCGAAGGACAGGCCGGTGTCGAAGGTCAGTGCGGTGTTCTTGCCGATGTAGGCCGTGCTCAGCACGTGATTGCATTCCACCGTGCCGTTGCTGACCGCGTCCATGTTCTGCGCGGCAGGCACCAGTTCACCGCCGGGAAACGCGCGGATCTCGAACTTGCCTTCGGTCAGTTGCGCCACGCGCTTGCAGAGATCCTCGGCCGAGCCGTAGATGGTGTCCAGGCTCTTGGGCCAGCTGGTGGACATGCGCCAGCGCACCGACGGCGCGGATTGCGCGATGGCAGGCATGCCGACAGTGGCTAGGCCCGCGCCGGCTGCGCCGGCGGCTTGTGCGAGGAAACGGCGTCGTTGCATTCATTGCTCCCGATCTGGTTCGATTGAGTCCCCTTGGACCCGCCTCAACTCATGCCAACGCCACTCGCGTACATCCGAAAAAAAACGTTAGCACACTGAATTGTTGATCAGCATACTGACAGTAATTTTGAGTGTCAACAAGGTAAATCCCCACTGCCGACACCCGCGTAACGCCTGGGTTTCCACTCATTTCGACGAAATTTTTCCATTGGCCCGACGACTGTTTGGGGGTACTCCTTACATATAGCGGCCGACCACAGTTGCCGGCCGCAAGCGGCGTGCATAATAGGCCCGCTCCGCCGCCTTCCGACCTGCCGCCTGTCGGGGAAATCCCTAGCTCCTGACTTGTTTTTTTAGGCAGTACACTGACGACAATTACTCAGCATACTGACGAACGAGTTGATATGAACTGGATCCGCATTGCCTCTACCGACCAACTGACCGACGACGACGAGGTAATCCCCGTCGCGGCCGGCGAAAAGCAGCTTGCGCTGTATCGCAGCGAAGGCGAGTTCTACGCCTCCGACAACGTCTGTACCCACGCCTACGCGCTGCTGTCCGACGGCTATCTGGAAGACGGCTGCATCGAATGCCCGCTGCACCAGGCCAGGTTCGACATCCGCACCGGCCAAGCCATGTGTGCGCCCGCCACCAGCGGCATCCGCGTCTATCCGGTCAAGGTCGAAGGCCAGGATATCTACGCCAACCTGCAAGGCTGACCATGGCCGACGCAGATCCGATCCTCATCATCGGCGCCGGCCAGACCGGCGCGGTGGCGGCCGCCACGCTGCGCGACCTGGGCCACGACGGCCCCATCACGCTGATCGGCCAGGAAGCGCATGCGCCCTACGAGCGCCCGCCGCTGTCCAAGGCCGTGCTGCAGGCGGCCGACGCGCACGGCCAGACGGCGGTGCATGCCGGCGACTTCTACGAACGGCAACGCATCACGCTGCTGACCGGCACCGAAGCACAGGCCATCGACGCCGCCCGCCGCCTGGTCCGGCTGGCCGACGGCAGCGCCCTCCCCTACAGCCGCTGCCTGCTCGCCACCGGCGGCCGCGCGCGCGAACTGCCCAGCCTGCCGCGCGGCACGCCGGGCGTGCACTACATCAGAACGCTGGATGACGCCGCCGCGCTGCGCGCCGGCCTCACGCCGCAGGCGCGCGTCGCCGTCATCGGCGGCGGTTTCCTCGGCCTGGAGGTGGCATCCACCGCGCGCGCCCTGGGCGCCGCGGTCACCGTCCTGGAAAGCGCGCCGCGCCTGCTGGAACGGGTGCTGCCCCCGGCGCTGTCGGATTGGCTGGCCGAACGCGCCCGCCATGCCGGCGTGGATCTGCGCCTGGGCGCGCGGATCGCCCGCAGCGACTGGCAGCCTCATGCGGACGACGCGGTCCGGCATCAGGCGCGCTTCACGATAGAACTGCAGGACGCCTCCCCGATAGAGGCCGACGTCGTGGTGGTAGCCATCGGCCTGGTGCCGGAAGTCTCGCTGGCCGGCCAGGCCGGCCTGGCGCTGGACCCGGCCAACGGCGGCATCGCGGTGGACGCCGCCTGCCGCAGCAGCGATCCCTATATTTACGCGGCTGGCGATTGCGCCAGCCAGCACCGCCGCCACCTGAACATGGCGCTGCGGCTGGAGTCCTGGCAGAACGCCAATGAGCAGGCGCGCGCGGCCGCGGCCGGCATGCTGGAGCGGCCCGCGCCCGCCGAGCCCTATCCCTGGTTCTGGACCGATCAATACGGCTGCAACGTGCAGATGCTGGGCCTGCCCCAGCCGGACCTGGTCTATGCCTGCCGCGGCATTCCCCAGGTCCAGGCCGAGGCGCCCAAGTTCATCTGGCTGGGCCACCGCAACGGCGTGCCGGTGCACGCCATCGCCATCAACGCCGGCGGCGACCTGCGCCAGCTGCGCGTGCTGTTCGAACAAGGCATAGCCATCGACCCGCAGCGCTATGCCGACGAATCCGTGGCGCTCAAGCCATTGGTGAAGGCCTGCCAGCAAAGCGCCGCCACGTCCTGAAACGCATTACCGCCCCCGCATCGACAGGAGCTTTTCATGTATCAATCACAAACCGTCATCGGCCTCACGGTGGCGTCCAAGGACGCCGCCCTGGCTGACTGTATCTGGCCGGAAGACGCGCTGCACTACATTCCGGACTGGGTCTACACCAGCCGCGCCGTCTACGACCAGGAAGTGGAGAAGATCTTCCGCGGCAAGACCTGGAACTACGTGGCCCTGGAAGCCGAACTGCCCAATCCGGGCGACTACAAGCGGTCCTACGTCGGCCCGACCCCGGTAGTGGTGTCGCGCGCCGAAGACGGCTCGGTCAATGTCTTCGAAAACCGCTGCGCCCACCGCGGCGCGGAGTTCTGCCGCAACAGCCAGGGCAACGCCAAGGAATTCGTCTGCCCGTATCATCAGTGG
The DNA here is from genome assembly GCF_059760445.1 of Achromobacter sp. D7-1. Taxonomy (NCBI): domain Bacteria; kingdom Pseudomonadati; phylum Pseudomonadota; class Betaproteobacteria; order Burkholderiales; family Alcaligenaceae; genus Achromobacter; species Achromobacter sp. D7-1. The sequence continues at coordinate 7,359 of NZ_JCBAMT010000132.1, forward strand.
TCCTACGACCTGAAGGGCAATCTGCAGGGCATCCCGTTCAAGCGCGGCGTGAACCGCGAGGGCGGCATGCCCAAGGACTTCAAGAACGAAGAGCACGGCCTGCGCAAGCTGCGCGTCACCACGCGCAACGGCGTCATCTTCGCGTCCTACAGCGATGAGGTCGAACCGATCGAGGAATACCTGACGCCCGAGATCCTTGCCGACTTCGACACCGTCTTCCCGGGCAAGAAGCTCAAGATCCACGGCTACTACCGCAACGAGCTGCCGTGCAACTGGAAGATGTACCACGAGAACCTGAAGGACCCATACCACGCGACCCTGCTGCATTCTTTCCTGGTGGTGTTCGGCCTGCTGGTGGCCGGCAACAAGTCCGCCATGCTGGTCGATCCGGTGCACGGCCGCCACGGCACCATGGCCTCGGCCAAGAGCGAGGACAAGTACGCCAGCGTCAGTGAAGAGAACAAGAAGGAAATGCGCTCCTTCCATGACGGCCTGCACCTGCAGGACGACCGCTTCCTGGAATTCGTCAAGGAGTTCGATTCGCCCTGGTCGGTCACCATGCAGACGGTATGGCCCAACCTGATCGTGCAGCGCGAAATGAACACCCTGGGCGTGCGCCAGATCGTGCCCAACGGCCCCGACAGCATGATCATGCAATGGACCATGTTCGGCTACGAAGACGACACGCCCGAGATGGAGCGTCACCGCCTGCGCCAGGGCAACCTGATGGGCCCGGCCGGGTTCCTCGGCCTGGAAGACAACGAAGCCATGAAGTTCGTGCAGGAAGGCGTGCGCCGCGCCAGCACCGACGTCAACGTGCTGAAGCTGGAGTCCGGCAAGCAAGGCACCTCCAACACGCTGATCTCGGAAGCCGCGATCCGCTCCATGTATAGCTATTACCGCGGCGTGATGGGCTTCTGAGGCAGGAACCAGGAAACATGAGAACCCGATTCGAATACTCCCCCCGCAAGATCGACCCCGCGCGCGCCATTGCGCTACGCCAGGAAATCGAGGAATTCCACGCCGACTACTGCGCCGCCCTGGACGCGGGCCAGGTCGAGGCCTGGCCGGACTTCTTCACCGAGGACGGCCTGTACCGCGTCACGGCGCGCGAAAACGCCGAGCTGGGCCTGCCCGTCGGCCTGGTGTACTCCGAGGGCCGCGCCATGATGCACGACCGCGCCGTGGCCATTTCGCGTACCCAGATGTTCGCCCCGCGCTACATGCTGCACCTGGTCAGCAATACCCGCGTCATCAGCGAATCCGCCGACGGCGAGATCGAGTCCCAGGCTGCGTTCATGCTGATGCAGACCCTGGTCGAAGGTCCCACCACGCTGCACCTGGCCGGCACCTACTACGACCGCCACACGCGGCAGGACGGCGTGCTCAAGCTGAAGGAACGGCAGGTGGTGTATGACACCACCATCCTGGCCAATGATCTGGTCTACCCCGTTTAGCAAGCGCGAGGTCGATAAAAAAGGGTTGCGCCGCGAGGCGCAACCCTTTTTTTCCGGCATGCGAAGTCAGTTCAGGCCTGCGTGGCGCGCACGGCCTCGTCGCGCGTCAGCACGGTGGCGTACTTCTGCTGCATGTCGAAGAGATTGGCGTCATGCGGGCCGATGGCGCGGTCGCCCACGCAGTCCGACACCACCAGCGGCCGGAAACCGTACTGCATGGCATCCACCACGCTGGCCCGCACGCAGCCGCTGGTGACCGCGCCCGCCACCAGCAGCGTCTGCACGCCGCGCTGCGACAGCCAGGCCGCCAGGCTGGTGCCGAAGAACGCCGAGGGCACCGTCTTGCGCACCACCAGTTCGCCGGCCGCCGGCGCGAGCTGCGGCACGATGGCGCTGTTGTGGTCGGCTTCCTTCAGGGTCAGCATCCCCGGTACCTTCAGGGTGAAGATATTGTGGTCCGCGTCGTCGTCGGCGAACACGATGCGGCTGTGCGCCACCGGCCAGCCCTGCTTGCGCGCATGTGCCAGCAGGCCCGTCGTCTGCTCGATGGCCTGGGGGATATTGCCGCCGCCGAACACCGCCGGATCGGCAAAGCCGTTGACCAGGTCCACGATCAGCAGGCCATAGGGCGGCTTGGGCGCCATGGCCGCGCCGAAGCCCTGGCGTTCGTAGGCGGAGATATCGTCATTCATGGTTGGAACTCCTTGAGCAGTGATTGCGTGCTTAAGCCTGGGGGCCGCCGCCGTCCAGCACCTTGCCCTGGCGCACCACGTCTTCCCCGTCCAGCCGCACCGTGCAGGCGCGCAGCGGAATGTCGATGTGGCAGGTGGTGGTCCGGTTGCCGCCAGCCTCGTTGTTGGGTCCGAGCGAGAACAGGAAGTTGCCCTCGTAGGCCCGCGCGTCCATGCCTATGGTGGCTTCGCGGTCGTACAGGCCCAGCGTGGTCCAGTGCGCGCGCGGCTGCAGGCCCCAGCCTATGTGCGAAATCGCGTAGGCTTCCGGGTCCTTGAACGAGGCCACGTACTCGCGCAGCAGTTCCGCGTCCACGCCGCCGTCGATGCGCGTGGCATAGCCGTTTTCGACCGTCAGTTCGATGGCCGAGCGCACGTAGAGCTTCTGCGGCAACAGGATGTCGCCCGCGTCGATCACGATCTTGCCATGGGCGCCGCCTTCGTTCGGCCAGGTCAGCACGAAGCCGCTGGGCCAATGGTCCCAGCGGCCCGGCTCGTCGACAAAGCCGTATTCGCTGATGGCCGGGAATTCGCCCAGCGGGCAGCGCAGGTCCGTGCCCGCATCCGATACCACGCTCATCTCGCGCGCCGCGCCGATGCGCGCGGCCGCCGCCTTGACCCGGGCGCGATCAGCCTCGGTCGGCACCAGCCGCGCCAGCACTTCCGGCGGCTCCACCGCCAGCAGGATCTTGGTGCCCGTGGCCAGGATCTCGTGCTGTTCCGGCGAGAACAGCAGCGTCATCAGATCCAGCACCAGGTCGCTTTCCTTCAGCGCCGCGATCGCGGCCTTGTTGCCGGTCAGCGGGGTGGTACCCAGGTAGGCCAGCGAATCCCGGCTCAGCGCCCGCTCGCCATTGATGGGCGGCAGGTCCAGGCGGTTCACGATGGCGCCCATGGCTTGCGTCGCGATCAGCGCCGTGGCCAGGGTTTGCGGGTGGGTCGCCGCGCTGGTCAGCACCGTGACGGTCTGCCCCGCTTGCAGCTTGGACAGGGTCAGCACCTGCTGCCAGGCCTTCACCATTTCAAAATCGCTAATAGGCATGATGCCCTCCTTGCCAGTCAGTGCCGCGCTTCATGCGCGCGCCAGCGGCGCACCCAGGAAGTCGCCGAAGGCCGCATAGAAGCCTTCCTCGTTGTCCCACGGGATCATGTGGCCGGCGGCAGGCACGCGGTGATGCTGCGTGCCGGGCGCCAGCCGCTGGATTTCGGCCACGTCGGCATCCAGCACCACCTCGCCCCGCTCCGCCGTCATCAGCAGGACCGGCGCGTCCAGCAGCGGCAGGTCGGCGTGGATGTCGTCGCTCTGGAACGCCTCGAAGCTCTGGATGATGGCGCGCTCGTCGCAGGTGTGCAGCCATTCGGCGCGCAGCTGGCGCTGTTCCACGGTCCAGGTCGGGCAGAACGCGCGCATGGCCTCGGCGTCCATGCCCAGGCGCGCCTGCGCCATGGAATCGACGTACCAGGGCAGCTTGGCGGGATACGGCCGGCGGCCGGGACCGGACACCGGCGGGTCCACCAGGACCAGTCGGCTCAGGCCGGCAGGCTTGCCGCGCCCGGCGCGCACGCCGATGCGCCCGCCCATGGAATGGCCGACCACGCTGTAGCGCGCCAGGCCCAGCGCCTCGGCAAAGGCCAGCACGTCGGCAGCCTGCGCGTCCAGGCTGTAGTCCAGCCCCGCGCCGGCTTCCGACAGGCCGCGGCCGCGCACGTCCAGCACATAGGTGTCGAAGGACTGGCCGAAGCGCTCGCCCACGAAGCCCCAGGTGACCGCCGGGCTGGTGATGCCCGGCACGATGATGACCGGATCGCGCCCCGCGCCGCGTTCGCCGCCGTAGCGCAGGTAATGCTGGCGGATGCCGTTGGCGTGGACGTTGCCGCCGTACAGGAAGTTGCTCATGTCAGTCTCCCAGGCTGGGTTCAGAGTTTGAACAGGCGCCGCGCGTTGCCGTTGCAGATCAGTTCGCGGGTCGCATCGTCCATCGGCGTCTGCTCGATGAATTCCACCGCCAGCGCGGTCGATTCATAGGGATAGTCGACCGAGAACATCACCGCCTCGCGGCCCATTTCGGCAATGGCGGCCATCAGCGTGGGAGGCGAACAGACGCCCGAGGTGGTGATGAGGATGTTGCTGCCCAGGTATTCGGAGGGCGCGCGCGCCAGCTTGATGCCGTGCGAATACACCGCGAAGCGGCTGTCGAAGCGCCAGCGCAGGAACGGCAGGCCCTCGCCCATGTGGCCGAGGATCAGCTTGACGCCGGGGTAGCGGTCGAACACGCCGCCGAACAGCAGCCGCAACGCATGGGTGGCGGTTTCGACGCCCCAGCCCCAGCACGCGCCCACCAGTTCGGGATGGCCCGAGTAGGCCTGCGGAATGACGTAGGGATCGGACGGGTGCAGATAGACAGGCACGTCCAGTTCCTGCACTTTTTCCCAGAACGGATCGTAGGCGCGGCCATCGTAGTACACGCCATTGGTGTGGCCGTTGATCAGGGCGCCCTTGAAGCCCAGCTGCTTGACGCAGCGTTCCAGTTCGGTGGCGGCGACCAGCGGATCGTGCATGGGCACGGTAGCGAAGGCGCCATAGCGCGTCGGGTGCCGGGCGACCTGCTCGACCAGGAAATCGTTGTTTTCCTTGGCGCGGCGCAACGCCACGGCGGCATCGGCTTCGGCCTGCACGCCGGGTCCGGTCTGCGACAGGATGACGTAATCGATGCCGCCGCGGTCCATTTCGCCCAGCCGGACCTCGTCGAAGTCCACCAGGCGCGCGGCCAGGTCGGCCAGCACGGCGGGATCGATATGCTGCGCGAAGCTCTTCGAATAGTCTTTGAATCCGACCGCGGTGTAGTGCTCCTCAAACGCGATCTTGCGTACTTTGCTCATTCCCCTACTCCCAGTTTGATGGCCCGGACCCTGTCCTGCCACGGCGCGTCAGCATTGTTTATCAGTACACTGACTATTACATCGGAAATACCGGAATCGCGCGCAGCCGCTTTCCCATTGGGAACAGCCCTGCGAGGGCTTCCGAATTTACGTCAGTATACTGACTTTATAGTCAGCGTACTGACAAATAAGGGAAATCCCGAGGGGCGAAAAAAAGGTTCTCGGAGTACTACCGGGAACGTTTCGGGGAATTGCCTCGCCAGACGCGGCGGGTGACGGAATAAAGCGGCATCGGACGCAGGGAGCCACGCCGCGCGCCAAAGGCATCAACGACACCACCGGCACCACCAGCACCACCAGCACCAAGCATCACAACGCACGAAACCGCGTAAGCCCCAAGAGGCCGCCCGCGCGGCCGGCATGGGGCGGGCCTCGCAAGATCTTCGGCGCCAAACCACCGCCGAGCAGAACCCCAAGAACCCCACCCGCCCCCGCTGACGTCAACAGCACTTGCCAGAGCCCGGCGCGGCGGCGGCCCGGCAGGCGCGGGGCGTCGATAAGCCCTACGGAATCCGTAGGGAAGGCCGCAGGCCTGGACGAGGATGAGGCAGGGGAAGTCCGGAGCGAAGGCTCCGGACCGCAATCG
>NZ_JCBAMT010000133.1:0-13048 GCF_059760445.1 Achromobacter sp. D7-1
TGTCATGTTTGGCCGCCCGCGCGGCCAAACATGACGGGCAAGTCAGGATTCGTCCCTGGCCACAGCTCCAGCAGAGCAACAAGCCAAAAGACTCGTAGTCCGCCGGCGCGGGTGGCGTGGCGGCGAGCAACCTCGATGCGCCCGAGGGAATCTGAAGGAACCGCCGCAGGCGGTGACGAAGATGACGAAGGGGCAGTCCGGAGCGAACGCTCCGGACCGCGATCGTGGGCGCTCGCCGCCACGCCACCCGCGCCGGCGGACGGCCTACGAAGCAATCAAGTGGGAACAAAATGCAGTGTTCCCTAGAAAGGCGAGCTACTCGCCCGCCCAAGCTCCAGCTACCGCAGTCACTCAGACAACGGATCCTGAAACTGCGAACACTTCACCTGCACCAGCTTCCGATCCTGCAACCGCAAAGCCGTCAGCGACCCGCCCCACACGCACCCCGTATCCAGGCAAATTACATCCGGCCGCAGCAGCAACCCCAGCGTCGACCAATGCCCGAACACGGTTGTGATGTTCCGCGTGGCGCGGTTGGGCACGTCGAACCAGGGCACCAGGCCGGTCGGCCAGGCGCCCGGCGTCACCTTGGTGGCGAATTCCATGTGGCCATTGGGCGTGCACAGGCGGATCCGCGTCAGCGCATTGATGATGACCCGCATGCGCTTGCCGCCCTTGTGGTCTTCCTTCCAGGTGGCCGGTTCGTTGCCGTACATCTTCTGCAGCGCCTTCTGCCAGTTCGGTCCGCGCAGGGCGTCCTGGACTTCGCCGGCCAGGGCCAGCGTCTTGGCGACGTCCCATTTGGCCAGCGTGCCGGCGTGGACCAGCAGATGGTTCTGTTCAAAATGGGCCAGCGGGCGAAAGCGCAGCCAGTTGATCAGGTCGACCGCGTCCGGCGCCCGCAGGACGTCCTCGAGCGTGTCCGATTTGGAAGGCTTGCGTACTCCTGCCGCCGTGGCCAGCAGGTGCAGGTCATGGTTACCCAGCACTGTGGTCGCGCGGTCGCCCAGGTCGATGATGCGGCGCAGGGTTTCCAGCGACTGGGGCCCGCGGTTGACCAGGTCACCGGCGAACCAAAGACGCGACTGGGGATCGCCGACCAGTTCGGGGTGGGACAGCAAGCGATCCAGCGGCGAGCAGCAGCCCTGCACGTCGCCGATCATCCAGATACTGCCGTTCATGCGGGACTTTTGCTCCAAGGCCAACGTTGTTGCACGATCCGCGTGATGGTGTGGCGGTACTCCATGTAGCCCATGGCGCCCAGCGCCACGATCATGGCGCCGATGTTCGGGCCCAGAGCGGTCAGCCAGGCCGGCCATTTGCCCAGCATGCCCACATTCAGGGCCAACTGGTTCAGCATGAAGAAGCCCACGCCCAACAGGATGCCGATGAAAACCTTGGCGCCTACGCCGCCGCGGCGCGTCTGCATCAAGCCGATGGGGGCGGCAATGGTGATCATGACCAGCAGGGTGAACGGATATGCCAGTTTGCGCCACAAGGCGACGACCTGTCGACCATATTGCAGCTGGTTGTTGCGCAAATAATCCACATAGTCCAGCAGCGTGGCGATGGACATGCGTTCAGGGGTCAGCACCCGGGCCAGCAGGCGCTCGGCGCTGAGCGTGGTGTCGATATTGCGCTCGGGCAGCTTGACCACGGTGGCGGGCGGGTGCTTGGGCGGACGCGCGTTGGCCAGCGCTTCGGCAGCCTCGTCGTCCAGGCGCGTTTCGGTGACGTCCTTGAGCAGCAGGTCGCCCTGGGTGAACAGGCCGGTCGGTGCGGTGGACAGCGCGGACAGCGTCTGGTCCTTCTTGAATTCATAGAGGGTCACGGCGCTGACCTGACCGTCGCCCTTGAGTTCGCCGATGTTGATGATGCGGGTGCCGCCGTCGGCGGTGGGTTCCTTGAACCAGTAGCCGCTCTTGAGGCGGTCGCCGCCGGCTTTGCCGCGGAACAGCAGGTTGGCTTCGCCGGATTTGATTTCCGCCCAGGGCGTGACGTACTCGGACAGCAGGCCCGCGCCTATCATCAGCGGGATCGTGACGATCCAGAGCATGCGCAGCAGCTTCATGCCGCTGACGCCGGACACGCGCAGGATGACCAGTTCGTTGCGCTGGGCCAGTCCCGCCAGCGCCAGGATGGCGCCGATCAGCAGGCCGATGGGCAGAAGGTCATAGAGACGGGTGGGAATCGCCAGGGCCTGCATGTACAGCAGGGCCATCATGGAGAACTTGTCGCCCACGTTGTCCAGATCGTCCACCAGCGCGAAGAACGTGAAAAGGCCCAGCAGGGCCATAAGGACCACTGCGCAAGAGCGATAGATCTCGCGGGCCAGGTAGCGACGTGCGGTGCGCATGAAAGAAAGGGGAAACGCCTAAACCCGAAAGCTTAACAAATCCCGCCGCTGAAGGTGGGGCCGGAGCGCTGGATCCGTGTCAGGGAATCTCGACCATCTGCATCCGCCGCGTCAGGACGCCGACCCGGGAGTTCAGATACCGGGTGTTGCGGTGGGCGTCGTAGAAGCGCGGGTTGGGCAGCATGGCCGCCAGCCGGGCCGACTGGCTGGCCCCCAGGTTGGCGGCGGTGGTGTTGAAATAATGCTTGGCGGCGGCCTGGGCGCCGAACACTCCCTCGCCCCATTCCGCCACGTTCAGATACAGCTCCAGGATCCGCTCCTTGCTCATGACATGTTCGATCATGTAGGTCAGGACGAGTTCCTGGCCCTTGCGGATGTAGCTGCGGGAACTGGACAGGAACAAGTTCTTGGCCAGTTGCTGGGTGATGGTGGAGCCGCCGCGCATTTTGCTGCGGCCGGCGTCCTGCTGTTTCTGATTGTATTCCCAGGCCTTGCGGATGGCATCCCATTCGACGCCGTCGTGCTCGGTGAAGTTGGAGTCCTCGGACGCCACGACCGCCCGCTTGAGGTTGCGGTTGATCTTGTCGTAGGGCACCCATTCGTACTTCAGCTCGAAATCGGGGTTGCCGTCGCTCAGGCGGGACCGTTCCTCGCGCATGATCGCGCTGCTGCCAGGGGGGCGGTAGTTGTACCAGACCACCTGGGCGAACAGCCAGAACTGATAGAGCAGCACCAGGCATACCAGCGCCATCAGCGCGCCGCTGATGATCCGGAACCAGGAGCGGCCCTTGCGCGTCGCCATGCCGCTTATTGCCCGGCCTGGAGCGCCTCGCGCAGCGCGACCAGCACCGGGGCGGGGTCGGGACGCACGCCATGCCAGATGTAGAAGCTTTCGGCTGCCTGGCCTACCAGCATGCCGAGGCCATCGGCCGTCAGGGCGGCGCCGTCGGCTTCGGCCTGCTTCATGAAGGCGGTGGGCCGGGCGCCGTACATCATGTCGTAGGCGGCTGCGCCGGCCGCGTAGAGGCCGGGGGGCAGGTCGGGGGCGGCGTTCTGCAGGCCGCTGGCGGTGGCGTTGACGACCAGGTTCCAGCCGCCGGCCTGGGCGGCGTCCGCCAGGCTGCCGCCCGTGACCGCCGTCTGCGGCGACACGCCGCTGTCGCGCCAGGAGGCGGCCAGTTCTTCCGCCTTGGAGGCGGTGCGGTTGACGATGTGGATGCGGCCGCAGCCGGCCTCGGCCAGGGGCTGCAGTACGCCTCGGGCCGCGCCGCCGGCGCCGACCAGCAGCACGGATGCTCCGGTGAGGCGCACGCCCAGGCGTAGCAGGTCGGACACCAGGCCCACGCCATCGGTATTGCAGCCGTGCCAGGCGCCGTCGCGCCAGGACAGGGTGTTGACCGCGCCGGCCAGGCGGGCGCGGCTGGACAGGCGGCCGGCGGCCAGGGCGTAGGCGTCCAGCTTGAAGGGCACCGTCACATTCAGGCCCAGCCCGCCCTCGGCCACGAAAGCGGCGACCGCATCGGCAAAGCCGTCCACCGGCGCCAGCAGGCGGTCGTAGCGCAGCGGCTTGCCGGTCTGTTCGGCAAACATGGCGTGGATCTGAGGCGAGCGGCTGTGCGCGATGGGGTTGCCGATGACGGCGTATCGGGCAAGAGGGGGCGCCTCGGTCATGGGGCTTGGGTTTCCAGGGTGTCGTTGACGAAATGCCAGGTGCGGGTGATGACCAGCACGTCCGTGTCGCGCGCGATATCGGGCGGGAACGGGGGGAAGGGCGCGGCCAGCTGGACGATGCGGCGGGCCGCCTGATTCAGGACGGCGTGCGGCGAGGGTTGGTCGATCTCGACATCGGCGATGCTGCCGTCGGCGCGGACGGACACCGTGATGCGCAGCGAGCCGTAGATGCGGCCGCGCGCCTCGTCCGGGTAGTGCTGGGTGCCGACCGCCTCGATGCGGGTGCGCCAGGCGTCCAGGTAGGCGGCATAGCGCGAGGCCTCGGCGGAGGGGGCCACGAATTGCTTGCGCGGTTCGGCGCTGTACTGCTGGACTCGCGCCGCCAGCGCGGCCACCTGAGCGCTCTGGATGAGGCTGGCCTGGTCCTCGGCGTCGCGGCCCAGGTCAGCGCCGTCGGGCCAGGGGTTGACGGCCTGGCGCTCGGCCCCGGCTTTGTCAGCGGCGCGCAGCTGGGTCATCAGGCGGGTCTGTTCGGCTTCCAGCTGCACCTGGCGGCGGCGCATGGCTTCAAGCACGATGGTCTCGGCCGATTCGCCGGTGCGGGGCAGCGGGGTGGTGGACATGCCGCGCTCGGCGTTGCCGCCGCCGCTCATCTGGTTCTGGGCCTGCGCGCGCGGGGTGTCCGGGGGCGTCTCGCTGCGGGCATTGAGCAGCACGACTTCCAGGCTGGTGACCGGCGGGCGCGAGAGCGCGGGCGCGCCAAAGCGCCACGCCAGGGCGCCGGCGTGCACCAACAGCGATATTGCGATGCCGATGCGCAGGTAATGCTGGGCGGGTGCGCCCAGCCACCGCAGGTAACGGCTCAGCGGGGAAGGGGAATCAGCGAGGCGTTGCACCAGCGCATTGTAGAGCGAGTCCAGGTCCGCCGGGCGCCAGGGGCGGTTCACACTGACAGCCTACGCCACGTGCGCGGGAGCCCTGGGCCCCGGGCTTGTAACCGCCCGGGGTGGGCGCCAGGCGGCTCCTCAGGCGGCGGTGCGGGGAAAGACCCAGACCTTGCTGGCGGGCAGGGCCAGCCGGCAGGGACCGGGTTCGCGACCTTCGGGGCCATAGGCGCGCAGGGCCAGGGTGTGGGCCGGGTCGGCGTCGGGAGTACGGAACAGGTACTCCCAGCGGTCGCCCAGATACATGCTGGTCAGCAGCGGCATGTCCAGGTGGTTGCCGTCAGGGTCGTCCGCCAGGCGCACCTGCTCCACCCGGATGACGGCGGTGGCGTCCTGGCCCTGGGCCAGGCCCGGGCTGGCCTTGCCCCACACAGAGAAGCCGCGGCCCTCGATGCGGGCCTGGCCGTCGCGCACTTCGGTCACCTTGCCGTCCAGGCGATTGTTGCTGCCCATGAATTCAGCGGTGAACAGCGTGGAGGGGGACCCGTACATCTCTTGCGGCGTGCCCTGCTGTTCGATCTTGCCGTTGTTCAGCAGCAGGATGCGGTCCGAAATCGCCATGGCTTCGCTCTGGTCATGCGTCACCATCAGCGCCGACAGGCCCAGGCGGATGATCAGCTCGCGCAGGAAGGCGCGGGCCTCTTCGCGCAGCTTGGCGTCCAGGTTGGACAGCGGCTCATCCAGCAGGATCACGGGCGGGCTGTACACCAGCGCCCGGCCGATGGCCACGCGCTGCTGCTGGCCGCCGGACAGGGCGTGCGGATGGCGCTGGCCCAGCTTGCCCAGGCCCAGTTGGTCCAGCACCGCCTGCACCCGTTCGCGCACCTCGGCGCCGGGCACCTTGCGCAGCTTCAGCGGGTAAGCCACGTTCTCGAACACGGTCTTGTGCGGCCACAGCGCATAGGACTGGAACACCAGGCCCAGGTTGCGCTCCTCGGCGGGAATCTCCTTCTTCGCCGCGCCGTCGTACACGACGCGGTCGCCGATGGTGATGCGGCCGCGCTTGGGGCCTTCCAGGCCGGCCACGGCGCGCAGCAGGGTGGTCTTGCCGCTGCCCGAGGGGCCCAGCAGCGACACCACTTCGCCCTGGCGCAGCTGCATCGACACGCCCTTGAGCACCGGGTTGTCGCCGTAATCCAGGTGCAGGTCTTCTACAGAAAGCTCAATCATGAAGTTTGACTCCGAATCGCAGGGCGATGCCCAGGCCGATCACGACCAGAACGATATTGATGAAGGAAAGCGCGGCCACGATGTCGATGGCGCCCGAGGCCCACAGCGACACCAGCATGGAGCCGATGGTCTCGGTGCCGGGCGACAGCAGGTAGACGCCGGTGGAGTACTCGCGCTCGAAGATCAGGAACATCAGCAGCCAGGAACCGATCAGGCCGTACTTGGCCAGCGGCACCGTGACGTGGCGGGTGACCTGGCCGCGGCGCGCGCCGGCGCTGCGGGCGGCCTCTTCCAGTTCGGGGCCTACCTGCAGCAGGGTCGAGGAGATCAGCCGCAGGCCATACGCCATCCATACCACCGTGTAGGCCAGCCACACGCTGAAGATGGTGCTGCGCATGGCGCGCAGCCATTCGATGAAGTTCTCGCGCAGCCATTCCGCGAAGGGCAGGGCCGACAGCCAGCCGCCTTCGTCCAGGGCATTGTCCAGCCACATCGGCACGAACAGGAACACCCACAGGAACGCCAGGCCGGCCAAGAGGCCAGGCACGGCGCGCGGCACCAGCACGCTGTAGTCCATGAAGCGCGTGATGTTGTCGGGCTTGCGGTGCATGGCCAGCCCCACGAACATGTAGCACATCACGGCCAGCGCGCCGCCGAACACGCCGATGGCCACCGAGTTGACGATGGCGCGCATCAGGTTGGGCTGCGCGAACACGGTGCGGAACGCGTCCAGCGACAGCACGTCGAACAGCGACACGCCCATGCCCCAGTTGGACACGAAGGCGCGCAGCAGCACGCCCAGCAGCGGCACCACGATGGTCACCAGCAGCCAGAACGCCACCACCGCGCCAGCCACCCAGCGCCACTTGCCCAGCGGCAGGGCGCGGGCCCGCGAGGCCTTGCCCTTGACGGTGACGAAGCGGTTGGCGGTGCGCATCAGGCGGCGCTGCAGCATCACCAGCGGGATCGTCATGCAGATCAGCACCACGGCCACGGCGGCCATCAGGTGATAGGACGGGATGCCCAGCTTGTTGGTGAGCTTGTACAGGTAGGTGGCCAGCACCAGGTTGCCTTCGGGGTCGCCCAGCACCAGCACCAGGCCGAACACTTCCAGGCCCAGGAAGAACAGCAGCACGGTCGCGTAGAGCATGGCCGGACGCACCATGGGCAGGCTGACCGACACCATCACGCGCAGCGGCGAGGCGCCGGCCACGCGGGCGGCTTCTTCAACATCGGAGCCCATGCTGCGCAGCGCCGACGAGATGTACAGGTAGGCGTGCGGTACGTGGGTCAGGCCGGCGATGACGACGATGCTGGTCAGCGAATAGACGTTCCAGGGCACGAAGCCCAGCAGGTTCTGCGCCCAGATCGAGAAAAAGCCCACGGGGCCCGCGGCCACCACATAGCCGAAGCCCAGCACCATGGGCGACACGAAAACCGGCACCAGGATCAGCGGCTCGATCCAGCGCCGGCCGGGGAGATCCGTGCGTATCATCAGGAAGGCCAGCATGCCGCCCAACGGGATGGCGATGACGGCCAGGCCGAAGGCCAGGATGAAGCCGCTTTTCAGGGCCTTGTAGAAATCGGGGTCCGCGAAGATGAAGCGGAACGCGTCCAGGCTGAAGGTCTTGGACGGGGCAAAGAAGGGCGCGGACAGAAAGCTCTGGATGATGATGAACGACAGCGGCACATAAATCGCCAAAGCCGTGATCAGCACCACCACGCCGCGGGGCAGGGACTGCCATTTCGAGCGCAATGACTGCATGGGGAATCCTGTGTTCTTGAATGGCGCGAAGGTCGCGCGGCCGGGTCGGAGGCGACCGCCCCGGCGGCGGTCAGGCGGACGGCGGCGCGCCGCCGTCCCCTACGCGCAAGGCGATCCGGAACCGTTGCATCGTTCCGGGCCGCGCGGCATTACTTGCCTGCCGCGGCGCGCCAATCCTTGATGAACTGCAGGCGCTTGTTCTGCTCCAGGTAGTCCAGCAGGGTTTCGTTGACCGGAATCGGCTTGAGCGAGGCGCCCAGCTTCTTGGTCATGCCGTCCACGTCGTTGTCGCCTTCGATGTCGTCGCGCACCGAGGCCAGATCGGCCTGATTCGCCAGGATCGTCTGGCCCTTCTGGGACAGCAGGTAGTCCATCCACAGCTTGGCGGCGTTGCGGTTCTTGGCCTTCTTGCTGATGAACGCGACGCGCGACAGGACCAGCGCGTAATCGGTGGGATAGGCCACGCCCAGCGACGGGTCGTTCTTGGCGCGGGTTTCGGCGTACGAGCCCAGAATGTTGTAGCCGATCAGGTTTTCGCCGGACGACACGCGCTCCATCATGGTGCCGGTGGACGATTGCACGATCAGGCCGCCTGCGGCGATGCCCTTGAGCGTCTCGAAGTACTTGGGATCGTTGACCTTGTCCTGCACCGCCAGCATGAAGCCCACGGCCGACTTCTCGATGTCGTAGGTGGTGACCTTGTTCTTGAACTTGTCCGGCTGGCTCGCGATCAGCTTGGCCAGCGCGCCGTGCGTGGTCGGCACTTCGGCGGCGGGGATCAGGCGCTTGTTGTAGATGAACACGGCCGGCTCGTAGGTGGTGCCGTAGGCCGAATCCTTCCACACTGCCCAGGCCGGCAGCTTGCCGACTTCCGGCGACTTGTACTGCAGGGCGTAGTCGCTGGCCAGCTTCAGCGCCGAGTCCATCGACGAGCTCCAGACGATGTCGCCGCTGGTGCCGCCCGCGGCCTGCTCGCTGATGTAGCGGTTGTAGAGCTCGGTGCTGTTCATGTCGTTGTATTCGACCTTGATGCCCGGATACAGCGCTTCGAAGCCCTTGATGACGGGGCCGGCAGCCTTGGTGTCGGTGGTCGAATAGATGACGACCTTGCCTTCCTTCTTGGCGCCGTCCAGGATCTTCTGGTAGTCGGCCGGATAGCCGGCCGGCACTTGCTGTGCAAAGGCGCTGCCGGCGGCGAGGGCGAATGCAGCGGCGCAGGCGGCCGCCAGTTGGGACTTGGCAAGCATGGGTGTGTCTCCGATGAGTTATTGGTACGAGCGGGATCCGTGTCCAGCTTGCGGGCATCTTAGGAGCCGGCGTCTGTCGCCGTCCTGTCATGGCGACAGGTCGCGCCTAGGGGAAATCCCTTGCTGGCAAGGACGCCGCGCGCCCGCAGCCGTCACGGCCGCGCGGGCGTGTCCGTCACCAGCCGGATCCAGTTCTGCACGAAGCGCGAATGGCGGCGCTGGTCCAGTCCGACCAGCAGGGCGGGGCTCAGCACCACCGGCTGCACGATGCCTTGCGAACGCGCCAGCACCGCTTCGGAGGTCCAGCGGCCAGGCGTGTCCTCCATGATGGAGCCCAGTGCCGCATGGCTGGACGCCACTTGCTGGCCGGCCGGCGAAAGCAGCCAGTCCACCAGCGCGCGGCCCAGTTCCGGGCTGGGCGCCTTGCGCGCGATCAGCACCGAACGCGCCAGCACCAGCACGTAGTCCTGCGGAAAGACCACGCCGATGGCTGCGCCCGCCGCCTGCCGCGACAGCGCGTAGGAGCCGAGGATGTTGTAGCCGATGTCGATCTGATCGTGCTCGATCGCGTCCAGGATCTCGGCGCTGGTGGCCGACAGGCGCACGCCGGCCTGGCCCATGGCATTGGCCAGTCCCCAGAAGTTCGACGACACCAGCTCGTCCTGTTCGGCCAGCAGATAGCCCACGCTGCTGGCCGCGATGTCGTAGGTGCCGATGCGGCCGCGCAGCTTGGCGGAGTCGCGTTCCAGCAGGCGCAGCAGATCCTGGCGCGAACGCGGCACGGTGGCTTCGGTATAGCGCTTGGGGTTGTAGACGATGACGGCCGGCTCGAAGGTGAAGCCATATACCTCGTGGCGCCAGATGGCCCAGGACGGCAGCTTGGCGGCATAGGGCGAGGAATAGCTCAGCGCATAGCCGTCGTTGGCCAGCCGGATCTGCAGGTCCGAGGCCGAGCTCATCAGCACGTCCACGTCCTTCAACTGCCCGGCGATGGCGGCCTCGTAGAGTTCGCGGCTGCCCATCTCGCGGTACACCACGGTCACGTCCGGCCGTTGCGACTGGAAGCCCTGGATCAGCGGTGCAACCACCGGCGTATCCGTCGGGCCGGCGATGGTCAGGACGCGGGACGTGGGTTGCGGCGCGGGATAGCGGGTGACGATTTGCGGGATGTCGGCGGCGCGCGCGTCGTTGGAGGATGAGGCCAGCAGCAGGCCCGCCAGGCACAGCGCGCCCAGGCAGGCGGCGGCCGCGCGCCCCGGTGCGGAGCGCGCCAGCGGCAGGATCACGCGTGCCGTCAGGCCACCGCCCGGGCGGTCCTGCAGCCACAGCGAGCCGCCGTGGGCGACGGCGACCGAGCGCACGATGGACAGCCCCAGCCCGGATCCGGGCAGCGTTTCGCCGGCCCGGCCGCGGGTGAAGCGCTGCTGCACGGCTTCTTTCTCGTCGTCGGCCACGCCCGGGCCGCGGTCGGACACGGTCAGCGCCACGCGGAAGCCCGCCACGGGCGTGGCCTGGATGTCCACGGGGCCGTCGGGTGCATAGCGCAGGGCGTTGTCCACCAGGTTGCGCAGCATCTCGCGCAAGGCGACCCGGTCGCCGGCGATGCGGGCGCGGCGGACCTCGGGCGCGATCTCGATGCGCAGGCGCTGTGCCTCCAGCGGGCCGATGCGGCGCCGCGTTTCGTTGACGGTCTCGGCCACGCCCACCAGGGTGCGCGAGCCTTTGCCCAGGCGATGGGTGATGGTGGCGTCCATCAGCAACTGGTTGATCAGCTGGCTGGCATGCGTGGCGTTCAGGTGGATGCGTTCGAGGCGCGCATGCAGCCGCTGCGGATCGGTTTCGTCCAGCGCCACTTCCGCCTGCGCGCGCAGCGAGGCCAGCGGCGTGCGCACCTGGTGCGCGGCGTCCGCCACCAGGGTGTTGAGCGTGCCCATGACGCCGGACAGGCGCTGCATGAAGGCGTTCAAGGCCTCGACCAGCCGTCGCACCTCGCGCGGCACGGGCGTGACCAGCGGCGCCAGATCGTCCGGCGCGCGGCTGCGCAATTCCCGCTCCACCACGCCCAGCGGCGCGAAGGCGCGCTGCACGCCGAACCACAGCAGGCCCAGCGCCACCAGCGACACCACCACCAGCGGCAGCGCGGTGCGTCCCAGGATCTCGTCGGCCAGCGCCTCGCGCGATCCCAGCGTCTCGGCCACGCGCACCGTGACCCAGCCCGCATGCTGGCTGGCCGACACCAGCCGACCCACCGTGGCAACGCGTACGGGTTCGTCGTGATAGCGCAGGTAGGCGAATACCGGCGTGGCCGACTGCGCCAGCGGCAGGCCGGGCGCCAGGTCGTCGTAGCCGGTGATGAGGCGGCCGTTGGAAGTGCGGGCCTCGTAGAACACGCGTTCGCCGCCGGACAGCATGGCCAGCGAGGACACCGGCGGCTCGACGGTGACGTTGTTGTCCTCGATCTGCACGGAACCGGCAATGGTCAGCGCCGAGGCCGCCAGCAGCCGGTCGAAAGCCTGTTCCGCCGCGCGCTGCGCGTAGCCGCGCAGGAAGAACACCAGTCCGATCAGCGCGCAGGCCAGCAGCAGCACGCCCAGCGCGAAGACGCGGCGGCGGATGGAGAAATTTTCAGGGTTGTTCATGGCTGCGGGCCTGATAGCCGACGCCGCGCACAGTGACGATATCGATCGAGGCGCCCGCCAGCTTCTTGCGCAGCCGCGATATCAGCAGCTCCAGCGCATTGAGCGTGCCGTCGTCCAGGTCGAACAGCTGGTTCATCAGCCGTTCCTTGGCGACGGTCTGGCCCAGCTTGCCGAGCAGGATCTCCAGCAGGCGGAATTCACGCCGTCCCAACTCCAGCGGCGCGCCGGCCACGCTGACGTTGCGGTTGGCGAGGTCCAGGCTGAGGTTGCCATAGACGGTGAGGCTGCTGGTCTGGCCGGCGGGGCGGCGCATCAGTGCGCGCAGCCGGGCTTCGAGTTCCCGCAGATCGAAGGGCTTGACCAGATAGTCGTCGGCGCCCAGGTCCAGCATGTCGATCTTGTCTTCGATTTCGGAACGCGCGGTCATGACCAGCACGGGCGCTTCCAGCCCGGCGGCGCGCAGTTCGCGGATAACGGTAAATCCGTCCTTGCCGGGCAGGTTGATGTCCAGCACCAGGGCATCCCAGGTTTCGTCCAGGCCCCAACGCAACGCCGCCACGCCGTCGCGCACCCATTGCACGCTGTGGCCGGCGAAACGCAGCTTGCTTTCCACGGCATCGCCGAGATCGAGATTGTCCTCGACCAGCAAAATGCGCATGTGTTGTCTCCGTGTCTTTTGTGGCTTTCGGGGGAGTGTAAAGGGGTGTGAGGGTTCTGTGGGTCTTGATGCGGGCGCGGGCGTGGTTCTTAAGGCGCCTGTCGCGTCGGCGGCCTGCGGGGCGCGGGGCAACGATTGCGGTCCGGAGCGTTCGCTCCGGACTTCCCCGTCGTCATCGTCGTCCAGGCCTTCGGCCTTCCCTTCCGATTCCCTCGGGCTTATCGACGCCCCGCGCCCCGCAGGCCGCCGACGCGACAGGCTAGGCTGGTTGAATCTTTACGGGCGCTGGGGCGGGTGGTGTGCTTGGCGTTCTTGCCACGGATAGTGGGTGTTGGCGTGTCTTGCGGGGCCCGCCCCAGGCCGGCCGCGCGGGCGGCCTTTTGGGGCTTACGCGGTGTCTTGCGTCGCGCGATGGCGCTGCGCGCTGGTGGTGGGGTGTTCTCGTGGTGATGCTTATGGCAATCGAGAATCGGGACTGAGTTTGGTAGGGCGCTTTTTGGGGTGATGGCCAAGTGCGCGGGTCGGCCAGTAATCGTCACTCAACGCGGGCGCCGGATGGGTGGCGCGCGTCCGGATCTGCATGCGTAAGCGGCTGCCC
>NZ_JCBAMT010000134.1:0-12026 GCF_059760445.1 Achromobacter sp. D7-1
ATTGAGGGTCGTAGACGAGCCGGCCCGAGCAGCGCTCAGGCCGGCGGATCCGGAAGAAATTCTATTCCTGCTCACCGAATTTACTGTCGAACAATGATTGAATTTCAGAAAGGGCCTGATCGGCGTCGTTGCCGGAGGCCTCCAGCTTAACCGTCACGCCCAGCCCGGCCGCCAGCATCATGACGCCCATGATGCTCTTGGCGTTCACGCGCTGCGCGCCGCGCGAGATAAAGATCTCGCTGGAAAACTTGCTGGCCAGCTGCGTCAGCTTGGCAGCCGCCCGGGCATGCAAGCCCAGTTTATTGCTGATGACGATGTCTGTATTAGGCATAGGAAATATGGTGGCTGCGGCATGACGCCGCAGTGTTGTTCACAGCAAAACGTCGAACCGCCCTTCGGCCAGAATCGATAGCCGACATAATAGGGCAAATTTCCGCCCGTCAGTCTACACGCAAGACACCCTGAAGCCCCCCGGCCAGCGCCTTCTCGCGGGTTTCGGCCAAGGGCAGATTGCGATAGGTCAGGGCCCGCAGCAGCATCGGCGTGTTCAAGCCGGCCAGCACGCAGCACTGGATGCCCTGGGCCTGGGCATCGGAGACGGCGCGCTTGGCAATGTTGGCAGGCGTGGCGCCGATCAGGTCGGTCAGCACCAGTACGCCTGCGCCGTGCTCCTGCTCCAGAATGTCCTTGAGGACTTCCGGCGCCAGGTCGTCCGGGCGGTCTTCAGGCTGGATGTCGTGTATGGCCAACATGCCGTCCAGGTTGCCCATGACGTGGCTGGCGCAATCGCGTATCGCCGCGCCCAGGGGCGCGTGCACGACGATGACTATACCTGTGGTCATGACGGGAATCCCGGCGGGTCAAGCTGCCGCGGCAGAGGTCGCCACGGCCTTTTCCAGCGCCTGGACGAACATGCCCGCGACATCGAAACCGGTTTGCTCCGCGATTTCCACGAAACAGGTGGGGCTGGTGACGTTGACCTCAGTGACGTAATCGCCAATGACGTCCAGGCCGACAAGCAGCAGGCCGCGGGCGGCGAGCTTGGGAGCCACGGCCTCGGCGATCTCGCGGTCGCGCGGGGAGAGTTCCTGCGCCACGCCGCGGCCGCCGGCCGCCAGATTGCCGCGAGTTTCGCCGGCCAGCGGAATACGGGCCAGGCAATACGGCACCGGCACGCCGCCGATCAGCAGGATGCGCTTGTCGCCCTTGACGATGTCGGGAATGTAGCGCTGCGCCATGATGGTGCGCGCGCCATTGTCCGTCAGCGTTTCGAGGATGGCGTTGAGGTTGGGATCCTTGGGCTGCAGCCGGAACACGCCGGTGCCGCCCATGCCGTCCAGCGGCTTGACGATGACATCGTGATGCTCGTCGTGGAACGCCTTCAGGCGGGCCATGCTGCGGGTCACCAGCGTGGGCGCGGTGAACTCGCTGATTTCGGTGATGGCCAGCTTTTCGGGATGGTTGCGGATCGCGGCGCCGGTGTTGAACACTCGGGCACCCTGCGCCTCGGCGTATTCCAGCAGATGCGTGGAATACACGTATTCCATGTCGAACGGCGGGTCCTTGCGCATGACCACAGCGCCGAATTCCGCCAGCGGCAGATCCTGGGCGGAAGATTCGCGCCACCAGTCATGGCCATGCAGATCGGCATCCGCAACCAGTTCGATGGGGGTAGCCGCGGTCTTGACCGTGCCCGCCTCGATATAAAGATCGCCCTGCATGGCCACGCTGAGCGTATGGCCGCGCGCCACCAAGGCACGCATCATGGCGACAGAGCTGTCCTTGTACGCCTTAAGCAGCGGCAAGGGATCCAAAACGAACAATACATGCATCGCGACACCCTGAACGGACGCCGCCTTCCCTCGCGGGAAGGCGGCTTTATGACATCGTAGCGCAGAGCCGCCCAATTAGCGAACCCGCCGGCGCAACAGCAGACGGCGGGCTGCAAAAGCGGCGTAGCCTCCCTGGAGAGGCTACGGCAGGAGCTCAGGCAGCCGATTCAGGCTTGCCCGCAGGCACGGCCTTTTTCTTCGGCGCCAGCACCATGACCATCTGACGGCCTTCGAGCTTCGGCATGGCTTCGACCTGGGCAAGTTCCAGCAGATCGTCGCGCACACGTTCAAGCACCCGCATACCGAGTTCCTGGTGGGCCATTTCGCGGCCACGGAAACGCAGCGTCACCTTGGCCTTGTCGCCTTCTTCGAGGAAGCGGCGCAGATTGCGCAGCTTGACCTGGTAGTCGCCCTCGTCGGTGGCCGGACGGAATTTGACTTCCTTGACCTGGATGACCTTCTGCTTGGAACGAGCTTCGGCTTGGCGCTTCTGCTCTTGGTACTTGAATTTGCCGTAGTCCATCAAACGGCAGACCGGCGGCTCGGCGTTCGGCGCGATTTCCACCAGATCCACGTCGCTTTGCTCGGAAAGACGGAACGCGTCGGCGATCTTGACGATGCCCAGCTGTTCTCCGTCCAGACCTATCAGGCGCACCTCGGGGACGCGGATTTCACCGTTGATGCGATTGGCTTTTTCAGTGGCGATGTTGAAAGCTCCTAGAAATGTTAAGCAGCGCTGCTACCAGGTTGGTTGACGTCGCGACGGGTGGACACGTCCTCGGACAAGCGCGCGACGAATTCGTCGTATGCGATGGCCCCGAGGTCCAGTCCGCCCAGTCCGCGTACGGCTACGGTGCCGTTTTGCTTTTCCTTGTCGCCGACGACGAGGATGTACGGCACCTTTTGCAGGCTGTGCTCCCGAATTTTACGAGTGATTTTTTCACCGCGCAAATCGGACTCTACTCTAAAGCCTTGTTTTTTCAGGCTTTGCGTGATTTCAGCCGCATAATCGGCCGAAGGTTCGGAAATGCAGCATACGACAGCCTGCACCGGAGCCAGCCAGGGAGGCATCGCGCCGGCGTGGTTTTCGATCAGCATGCCGATAAAACGCTCCAGCGAACCGAGGATTGCACGGTGCAACATGACCGGCGGGCGGCGCTGGTCGTTCTGGTCCACGTACTCGGCGCCCAGGCGCACGGGCATGGAAAAGTCGACCTGGATCGTGCCGCACTGCCAGTGACGGCCGATGGCGTCCTTCAGGGTGTATTCCACCTTGGGACCGTAAAAGGCACCCTCGCCCGGCGACACTTCGAACTCGCAGCCGGTGCGGCGCAGGCTCTCCATCAGGGCCGCTTCGGCCGTGTCCCAGACTTCGTCCGAGCCGATGCGCTTTTCAGGACGCGTGGCGACCTTGTACAACACCTCGGTGAAGCCGAAATCGCGGTAAACCTTTTGCAGCAGTGCCGTGAAGTCGGCGCACTCGTCCTGCAGCTGTTCTTCGGTACAGAAGATGTGGCCGTCGTCCTGCGTAAAGCCGCGCACGCGCATCATGCCATGCAGCGAACCCGAGGGTTCGTTGCGGTGGCACTGGCCGAATTCGCCGTAGCGCAGGGGCAGTTCGCGATAGGAATGCAGGCCGGCATTGAATATCTGCACGTGGCCCGGGCAGTTCATCGGCTTCAGGCCGTAGACGCGGTTTTCGGACTCCGTGGTGAACATGTTTTCACGGTAGTTGTCCCAGTGGCCCGTCTTCTTCCAGAGCGAAATGTCCAGGATCTGCGGCGCCTTCACTTCCTGGTAGCCGTTGTCGCGGTAGACGGAGCGCATGTACTGCTCCACCTGCTGCCACAGCGCCCAACCCTTGGGGTGCCAGAAAATCAGCCCGGGAGCCTCGTCCTGGAAATGGAACAGTTCCAGTTCGCGGCCGATCTTGCGATGGTCGCGGCGCTCGGCCTCTTCCAGCATGTGCAGATAGGCTTCCTGCTCTTCCTTGGTCGCCCAGGCGGTGCCGTAGATGCGCTGGAGCATCTCGTTCTTGCTGTCGCCGCGCCAGTAGGCGCCGGCCACCTTCATGAGCTTGAAGACCTTCAGCTTGCCCGTGGACGGCACGTGGGGGCCGCGGCACAGGTCGATGAAGTCGCCTTCGCGGTACAGGCTGAGCGGTTCGTTCGACGGAATCGAGGCGATGATCTCGGCCTTGTACTTTTCGCCGATGCCCTTGAAGAATTCGACCGCGTCGTCGCGCGACCATTCCTCGCGCGTGACGACTTCGTCCTTCTTGGCAAGTTCAGCCATCTTCTTCTCGATGGCGGCCAGGTCTTCCGGCGTGAACGGGCGTTTGTACGAGAAGTCGTAGTAGAAGCCGTTGTCGATCACCGGACCGATGGTGACTTGAGCGTCCGGAAACAGCTCCTTGACGGCATAAGCCAGCAAGTGCGCCGTGGAGTGGCGGATCAGGTCCAGGCCGTCGGCGTCCTTGGCCGTCACGATGGCCAGACGGGCGTCGCCCTCGATGCGAAAGCTGGTATCGACCAGCTTGGAATCCGAGCCCTCGAACGTCACGCGGCCGCCCAAGGCGGCCTTCGCCAGGCCCGTACCGATCGATTGCGCCACTTCGGCAACCGTTACCGGCCCCGGATATTGGCGCTGCGAACCATCGGGCAATGTGATCTGTACCATCGGGAGTGCTTCCTGGGGGGGTTCTGGGAACTAAAAAAACAAAATACGGAAACGAAAAACGCGGCCTGAGAGCCGCGTTTCCTGGATTGTCTTGCTGAGTCCTACCGCTGACCTGACACGGTGAAACCCGACGCACGAAAACTTAACGCGACATAGGGCGAAAGTTCCGGGTCGTAGTTCGTGCCAGCGGGAAAAACATGGTGTCTGGACCTATTGGTGCGCGCCGCAGCGGCATGGATCAAAACCAGCAAACAATGCACTGCGCAACAGAAGCGGTGCTTATCGTCCACGATTGTATCACTACTTGCGCTCTTTCCGTGGCAAAAGCGCCACAGCGCGTCCGACCGCTCCAGCCGGTTGCACCTGCGCTGTGCGCCACTGCGCCATAACCCAAAACCTCACCCGTCGTCACGGCCTAAATCCAGAATGTTCCGGGCGTGCTTCTCGCATATATGACAGGTAGATGGTGCAACAGTCTGATTTTGGCGAGATTCATGTCCCGCAGGGCATGCGAAAACGTAATCTGCCTTCGCAAATTCAGGACTATCCGCGACCTGCGCAATCGACCGCCGGCGTTCCCCCATCCTGCATGTGGAGCATCGATGAAAACTGTCTCAGCGCTCACTCTCAAAGCGCCCCCACACCTCAGCCCCGAGCCCGCCGAAACCGGCGACCGCCCGGGTACACGCCGGCACCTGCTCCTGTCCCGGCCGCCGCCCCTCATCAAGGTGGCCATCCTGGACGACCACCCCGTGGTGGCCGTGGGCGTGGGCGCCTACCTGGAGAGCCGCCCGGGCTTCCGGGTGGTCCACCGCGAAACCTCGGCGCGCTCCTTGCTGGAAAAACTGTCCCACTCGCCCTGCGAAGTCGCCCTCGTCGATTTCTACCTGCCGCTGGAACCCTGGGACGGCGTGAATTACCTACGCCGCCTGCGCCGCTATCACCCCGCAATGGCGCTCATTACCTTCTCGGCGGGCAGCCGCCAGGAAACCCAGTACGCCGCGTACCGAGCGGGCGCGAACGGCTACTTCGCCAAGGAATGCGGCATGGTGCTGCTGCCGGAAATGATCCGTGGCGTGCTGGCGGGCAGGGAGGAATTTCTCACGGTGCAGGACGGCAAGATCCGCCCGCAACAGCCGACGCACCCCCACGCGGCCTTGACGACTTCGGAAGTCGAAATACTGCGCCATATCAGCCAGGGCCTGTCCGTCACGCAGATTTCAGCGCGGCTGATGCGCAGCAAGAAGACCATCAGCACCCACAAGCGCCGGGCCATGCGCAAGTTGCAGCTATCCGACGATCTGTCGCTGGCGCTCTACCTGCGCGAGAAGTTCGCCGAATGAACGCCGCCCGGCGTCAGGCCCCACCCAAAGCCGCGGCTCAAATGATCCGGGAGTAACTGGCCGCGGTGCCTGGCGCCTGCAGGTAGCCGTCGAACGCCATGGCGACGGCCCGCACGAAGTACCAGCCCAGGCCGGTTACCTGCAACTCGCCCGCGCGCAGGTTGACCAGGCCCAGCTCGGCAAGATTCGCCATCTGCTGCAGTTCCTGGCCAAAACTGTCGGCGAACCTCAAACCGTGGCGCGCCTCGATCTGGCCAAAGTCCACACGGCCCTGGCACATGATGTCCATGATGATCTCGCGCCGCACCAGGTCGTCCGCGCTCAGCGTCAGCCCTCTTTCGATGGCGAAGCGCCCTGCTTCGATCGCCGCGTAGTACTCGTCCAGAACCTTGGCGTTCTGGCTGTAGGTGTTACCGATGCGGCCGATCGCCGACACGCCCAGGGCAACCAGATCGCGGTCCGGCTGCGTGCTGTAGCCTTGGAAATTGCGGTGCAACTCCCCCTTCTGCTTGGCGATCGCCAGTGCATCGCCTTCCAGCGCGAAATGGTCCATGCCGATGTAGGCGTAGCCTTGCTTCAGGAAACCGTCGATGGCGGCGCTAAGCAGCCCCACCCGCGTTTCCCTGTCGGGCAGGTCCGCCTCGTTGATGCGGCGTTGCGGCTTGAAACGGGTCGGCAGATGCGCATAGGCATAGAGCGCGATGCGGTCCGGCCGCAACGCGATGACCTGGGCGATGGTGCGGGCAAAGGATTCCGTGGTCTGCAGCGGCAGGCCGTAGATGAGGTCCATGTTGACCGAGACATAGCCCAACGCCCGCGCGCTCTGCATCAACGCCCGCACGTCCTCGAATGATTGCACGCGATGCACCGCCGCCTGCACCCGCGGATCGAAATCCTGCACGCCGAAGCTCAGGCGGTTGAAGCCCAGTTCGCGCATGTGGGCCAGGCGCTCGGGCGTGGCGGTGCGGGGGTCCACCTCGATCGAGATTTCCGCATCGGTTTCGAAGCGGAACGCGCGGCGCAGATTCGCCATCAGCCCCGACAGTTCCTCGTCCGACAGGAAGGTCGGCGTGCCGCCTCCGAAATGCAATTGCGACACAGGCACGCCTTCGCCCAGCTCGCGCACATGCAGCTCGATCTCGGCAGCCAGGGCGTCCAGATAACGGGCGGCGCGGCCGTGATGGCGGGTCACCACCTTGTTACAGGCGCAGTAATAACAGACCGACTCGCAGAACGGGATGTGCACGTAGAGCGACAGAGGTTCCGCAGGCGCCGCCGCGCGGCGTTGCTGCAACGCCTGCCGGTAATCCTGCTCGCCGAAGCCGCCATGATACCGGTCCGCCGTGGGATATGAGGTGTAGCGAGGGCCGTTTTTGTCCAGCCGCGCCAGCAATTGGGGCGGGAACAAGGGGCTGGCGGCGGAGGGCTCGCGGGATTCAGTCTGTAATGGGCGTAGGGCGGCTTGCATACCTGGAATTATTCGCCTGTGCCGGCCACTGCGGTTTGATCTTGCGCAAACCCCGGCGATCTTCCCGCCGGACCAATCCCCACGTCCCGCATCAACCCGTGGAACGCGCGCGCGGCCTCGCCCCCCGTAAAATGCGGCCTTGTTAAAGATGCACAACACGGAAACCACCATGGACACTGAACTGGACGGCCGCCTGCTCGCCATGCGCCAAGCGCTGGCGATCGCCATCGCCCTCTCGACCCGCAGCAGCCCCCAGGCCACCGACATGGCGCTGGAACTGCTCAATGACCTGAAGGCAGGCATGGACAGCACGCCCTCGGACAGCCCATTCGAGAAAGCGGAATGGGTGGTGGGAGCGCAAGACGAGCTGGACGGCATCGCGCGCCTGGTGCGCGCCTTCACGCAGACGCCGGAGCCGGACGGCGAGGCGCAGTAGCCTGCCCTAGCGAGGCGGCGCGCCTGCCGCCATGCCGCAAGGCGCGGTGGGCGGCGTCGCGCGCCAGTACAGGCCAGGAAAGTCCCGTCCGACGGCGACGAATCCCGGACCGGGCGCCTGCACTTCCAGTTCCAGCGCACCGCATGCCTGCACCATGTCCTTCGGCACCCAGGGACTGAAGCGGAGTTGCCCGTCTATCAACACCAAAGGCTGCTCCGGCAGGCGTAGCGCCAGCGCCCCTGCTTCGTCGGGCGGCCCCGATATCAGCCTGACCGGCCCGCCCAGCGCGGCCTTGGCGGGTTCATGCAGGGCATCGGCCAGCGCCTGGGCATCGAAGTAGCGCCAGTCCGACGTCTTGCGCGCCAGCCCTGCCCCGCCCGGCGAGGTCAGCACGACCCGCGCCATCAACAGCGCCTGGACCAGCACAAAGACCAGTACGGCATCGCGCCGCCGCACGGCCCCCCAAGCGCCGCCGCGCATCAGTTCCATCGCCGCTGGCACCACGAACAGCAGATAAGGCGTGCCCCAGTGCAATTGCACCTGCGAGCCGCTGGCAAGCGTCATGACGCTGACGAAGGCGAGCGGCGTGAAGCCGAACGACAGCAGAATGGCGCGGCCCGCATCGCCCGGCTGCGGCTCCGCTTCCACGCTGGCCATGGCTGCGCCGCGGCGTGACAACCACCACAAAACACCCAGCAGGATCCAAGCCGGCATCGCGCGGTTCAGCAACTGGTCGCCCCACCATCGCGCCACCTCCGCCGCGCGGCTGCTCCAAGGCAGACCCGCGGCCAGCGACGAGGCCATCGCGTAATTCAGGGGCTCGAAATCGTTGTAGGCCAACCAGCACAGATGGGGGGCAAAGACCGCCAACGCCGTCAGCGCCGCCACCTGCAGGCCGAAACGGTGCATGGGGTCGCGCCAGCCGCGCTGGCTCAACCAGAACACCAGCACGGCGGCGCCCGCCACCGCGCTCTGGTACTTGGACAAGGCTCCCAGGCCCAGGCAGACGCCCAGCACGATCCACCACCCGATCCGGCGCGTGGTCCAGGCCTTCCAGCACGCGGCGGCGCAGCCCACCGCCAGCGGGATCAACACGATCTCGTGGTTGTAGAAATACAGGCGGCCGTTGTAGAAGGTGACGCACAGGCCCGCCAGCAACGCCGCCCGCGCGTAGCCGCTGCCACGCATGTCCCGCAGCCAGCGCCACAGCAGCGCGAAGGCGCCCAAGGTGCAGAGCGCGCCGACGATGTAGCTCGTCCAGGCCGACCAGCCCAGCAATCGCACCGCGGGCCACAGCAGCCAGGTCGGCAACGGCGGATGCTTGTAGTAACCCCATTCCAGGCTGCGCACCCAGGTGAGCTGCTCGATGTTGTCGGTGGGAGGCGCCAGGGCCGCCCGGTCCAGCAGCGTCAGCCATGCCAGCGCGAACACCGCCATGCCAGCGCCGATCCGCCAGCCCTCGGACCCGGATGCCCGCTCCGCAACTTCCTTCACTTCCCTCTCCCTTGCTGCCGGCGCCGCGCGCTGCTTCATGCCCTTCATGGGGCGGGACGGAGTATGGGATGGCCCCTGCCCGCAACAGAGGCGATTCTGTTCGGGATTTGTCGGGAAACTGTAAAGCGCGCAAAGGTCTTCCTAACTGGCCTGACCACTCTAAATAAAGAGGTGAAATCCCTGTGATCGTTTTCCCTTGAAATGGAAAATTCTCCTTCTTATTCAAGGATGAGATGCCTATATTTGGTGGCCTGACCACTTGAGCCGAAGTCCCCGCCTCACGCGCCGATGAACACCTTCCAAGCCGCTGCCGTCACCCGCCTGTACCGCGTCATCGCCGACCAGATCGCCGGCCGGATCCGGGCTGGCGAATTCCCTCGCGGCGGGCGCCTGCCTTCTGAGCGGGAACTGGCCGAACAGCTGCAAGTCAGCCGCGCGTCGATCCGCGAAGCCCTGATCGCACTGGAAATCGAAGGCTATGTCGAGGTGCGCGTAGGTACGGGAGTCTTCGTCACCGCCGCCCGGGAAGCGGCCACGCCCGCCGCCGGCTACTCCGCGCCTGGACAGGACGGCATCGGCCCCTTCGACCTGCTGGAAGCGCGCATGCTGATCGAACCCGAATGCGCCGGCATGGCCGCGCAGCATGGGTCGCCCGCCCAGATCGCCGCCATCCGCGATGCTCACGAGGGCATGTCGCTAGGCAATTCGCCCGGCCGCCACGACCGCGAATTCCACAACGCCATCGCCGCCGCTTGCGGCAACGCCGCGGTCGCGGCCTCGGTGGCTCATTTGTGGGAATTGACGCAGACCAGCCCGGTGTACAGCCGCATGGAGGATTACTTCGTCGACACCAAGGTCTGGGCGATCGCCCATGCCGAGCACCAGCGCATCCTGATTGCCATTCAGGCGCGCGACCCGATCCGCGCGCGGCACGCCATGCATGCGCATCTGCTGGGCATCCTGGCACGCCTGCGAGAGGACTTTGGCGACGACAACGGCGCGCCGCAATGGTGCGCGGCACGCTGAAGAGCACCCATACGAAGCATTGTTGTAGCGGCTCCACCCGTAGTACCCCTGAAAACACAGGTGGCATGAGGTTTGCTTGCCAGAGCACGGCATCCGCGACGCGGACACCTGTCAGATCCTTTCCAGCCCGGAGGCTCGCAGTGAAATCGAAAAAATGGTTCTCCCTAAGCATCGGCGCACTGGTCCTCGCGGCCGCGCTGCCCGCCACTCAGGCCCTGGCCCAGACCAAGGGCGGCACGCTGAACATGATCGTCCAGCCCGAACCGCCGGTGATCGTCACGGCCATCAACCAGCAGGGCCCCACGCAATTCGTCGCTGGCAAGATCTACGAGAGCCTGCTGACCTACTCCACCGAATTGAAGCCGCAGCCCGGCCTGGCGAAATCGTGGGACGCCTCGGCCGACGGCCTCACCTACACCTTCCACCTGCAGGACAACGTCAAGTGGCACGACGGCAAGCCCTTCACGTCCGAGGACGTGGTGTTCTCGCTGGCGGACATGCTGCCCAAGACCCATGCGCGCGCCCGCGTGATCCTCAACAAGTTCGTGGAATCGGTGCAGGCGCCGGACGCCAAGACGGTGGTCATCAAACTGAAGACCCCCTTCCCCGCCTTCATGCTGATGTTCGAGCCGGGCTTTGCGCCCATGATGCCCAAGCACATTTACGCGGGCACCGACTACATGACCAATCCGGCCAACCAGAAGCCAGTCGGCACCGGCCCGTTCATGTTCAAGGAATGGAAGCGCGGCGAGTACATCAAGCTGACCCGCAACCCCGACTACTGGAAGCCGGGCAAGCCCTATCTGGATGAGCTGGTGTTCAACGTCATCCCCGATTCCGCCTCGCGCGCGGTGGCCTTCGAGCGCGGCAGCGTGGACGTGCTGCGCGGCGGCGACGTCGACAACGTCGACATCAAGCGCCTGCGCGCCCTGCCCAAGGTCGAATACACCACGGCCGGCTGGGAGATGTTCTCGCCGCAGGCCTACCTGATCTTCAACATGCGCAAGCCGCCCTTCGACAACCTGAAGGTGCGTCAGGCGGTGATGGCGGCGATCAACCGCAACATGGTGGTCAACAACATCTTCTTCGGCCTGGGCAAGGTCTCCACCAGCCCCTTCGTCACCACCGAGATGTTCTACGACAAGAACATGCCGCCGCTGGCGTTCGACATGAAGAAGGCGCGCGCGCTGATCAAGGAATCCGGCATCAAGCCCGAGGACTACACGATCCGCCAGCTGAGCTTCCCCTACGGTTCCACCTGGGATCGCCTGGGCGAGTACACCAAGCAGGCGCTGGAACAGCTGGGCTTCAAGGTCAACCTGGAAGCCACCGACGCGGGCGGCTGGGCCAGCCGCACGGGCAACTGGGACTTCGACATGACCACCACCTTCACCTACCAGTACGGCGACCCCGCGCTGGGCGTGCAGCGGCTCTATGTCTCGTCGAACATCGTCAAGGGCTCGCCGTTCGCCAACGTGCAGGGCTACAGCAATCCCGAGACCGACAAGCAGTGGGAAACCGCCGCATCCGAGGTGGATCCCGCCAAGCGCCAGGAGATCTATACCAAGCTGCAGACCACGCTGGTCAATGAGATTGCCAACGGCTTCCTGGTGGACATGGAGTTCCCCACGCTCTACCGCGGCAATGTGAAGAACCTGGTCAAGACCGCCATCGGCCTGAACGAGAGCTTCGACGACGTGTACATCGAGAAATAAGCGCCGCAGGACGCCGCCGCGGCAGGCCTGCCG
>NZ_JCBAMT010000135.1:0-11697 GCF_059760445.1 Achromobacter sp. D7-1
AGCCCGGCCCCGCAAGGCGGCTGTCCCCGGCGCGACGCAACCGCGCGCAGGGACACAACGCGCGCCGCGCCGCCGGCGCGCGCCATGACACGTAGGGGAATTTCATGACTAAAGAGCCGCACACGCCGGCCCCGGACCTGGAACAGCTGGTCGCCGACGCCGACCGCGGAGGCCGCAATGCCGGCGGCCTGGCGGGCGCCACGCTGGCGGCGGGCGCGCTGATCTGGTCCTTCTTCCAGCTCTGGTACGCATCGCCGCTGCCGTTCACGCTGAGCTGGGGCATCTTCAACGACACCGAGGCGCGCGCCCTGCACCTGGGCATCGCCATGTTCCTGGGCTACCTGGCCTACCCTGCCAGCAAGCGCTCGGCGCGCGACCGCATGCCCTGGTACGACTGGGCGCTGGCGCTGATGGCAGGCTTCTGCGGCAGCTATCTGTACCTCTTCTATAACGAGCTGGCGGGCCGCCCCGGCCAGCCCACGACCATGGACGTGGCCACCGCGGCGATCGGCCTGGCGCTGCTGCTGGAAGTGACGCGCCGCGCGCTCGGCCTGCCCATGACGGTGCTGGGCCTGGTGTTCGTCGCCTACGCCCTGGCCGGCCCCTGGCTGCCCGACGTGCTGGCGCACCGCGGCGCTTCGCTGGAACGCCTGATGTCGCACATGTGGCTGACGACCGAAGGCGTGTACGGCGTGGCGCTGGGGGTGTCGGTGTCGTACATCTTCATCTTCGTGCTGCTGGGTTCCATGCTGGACAAGTGCGGCGCCGGCAACTACATGATGCAGGTTTCATTCGCGCTGCTGGGACATCTGCGCGGCGGGCCGGCCAAGGTGGCCGTGGTGTCCTCGGCCGTCAACGGCCTGGTGTCGGCGTCGTCGGTGGCCAACGTGGTGACGGGCGGCATCTTCACCATTCCCCTCATGAAGAAGGCCGGCTACGGCGGCGTGCGCGCGGGAGCGATCGAGACCGCCTCGTCCGTCAACGGACAGATCATGCCGCCCGTGATGGGCGCCGCCGCCTTCCTGATGATCGAATACGTCGGCATCCCCTATACCGACATCATCCGCCACGCGATCCTGCCTGCCTCGATCTCGTACATCGCGCTGTTCTACATCGTCCACCTGGAAGCCCTGAAACTAGGGATCCAGCCCATGATGGCCTCGGGTCCGGCCCGCACGCCGCTGCAGAAGCTGGCCGGATGGGGCATGGGCATCAGCGGCACCTTGCTGGTGATGGGCGCCGCCTACTGGATAGGCACGGGCGTGCAGGCCATGGCGGGCGCCGCGGCCATCTGGGTGCTGCTGGCCATCCTGGCGGCGCTCTATCTATGGCTGCTGCGCATCGCGGCGCGCCATCCCGATCTGCCCCAGGACATCGACATCAACCATCCGGTGCGCCCGCAGCCCTGGCCCACGGTGCGCGCCGGGCTCTACTTCCTGATCCCCATCGGCATCCTGGTCTGGTGCCTGAGCGTGGAAGAACTGTCGGCCGGCCTCTCGGCGTTCTGGGCGGCAATGGCGATGCTGTTCCAGATGGTCACGCAGCGTCCGCTGATCGCCTGGTTCCGCAAGCAGCCGGCAGCCCCGGCCTGGCGCCAGGGCTGGCGCGACGCGATCGGCGGCCTGGAGGACGGCGCCCGCAACATGATAGGCATCGCCATCGCCTGCGGCACCGCCGGGCTGATCGTCGGCGCCATTACCCTGACCGGCCTGGGCCTGCGCATGACGGCCTTCGTCGAGCTGGTGTCGATGGGCAACGTGCTGCTGATGCTGATCTTCACGGCGGTGGTCTGCCTGATCCTGGGCCTGGGCATGCCGACCACGGCCAACTACATCCTGATGGCGACGCTGATGGCGCCCGTGGTCGTGGAACTGGGCGCGCAGAGCGGCCTGGTCATTCCGCTGATCGCCGTGCACATGTTCGTCTTCTATTACGGCATCATGGCCGACATCACGCCACCCGTGGGGCTTGCCACGTTCGCGGCTGCCGCCATCTCGGGCGAGGACCCGATCAAGACCGGCATCCAGGGCGTGACCTACGCGGCGCGCACGGCCATCCTGCCGTTCATGTTCGTGTTCAACCCCATGCTGCTGCTGATCGACGTCACCTACGGCTGGGAGCTGGCCCTGGTGGTGACGGGCGCCACCATCGCCTCGCTGACTTTCGCCGCCGCCACCATGCGCTGGTTCCGCGTGCGCTGCACGCTGGTCGAAGTCGGCGTGCTGCTGCTGATCACGTTCATGCTGTTCCGCCCGGACTGGTTCATGGACCATTTCGCGGCCCGCCATGAAAGCCGGCCCGCGTCCGAGATGCAGGCCATCGCGGGCGCGCTGCCCGACAATGGACGGTTGACGGTGGTGCTGCGCGGCATCAACCTGGAAGGCGACGAGCTGACCAAGACCGTGGCCGTCGCCCTGCCTGAATTGACCGACAACGCTCGCGGACAGGACGCCGGCCGCAAGCGCCTGGCCGAGGCGGGATTGACGCTGATGAGCCTGGGCGACCAGACGCAGATCGGCGGCGTGCGCTTCGGCAGCCGCGCCCAGCGCGCGGGCTGGGAACAAGGCTGGGACGTGGTGGAAGTGAAGGCGCCCAACCCGCAGCGCTGGTCCGACTTCTGGGTGTACGTGCCCGCGCTGCTGTTGTTGGCGGGCATGTGGACGCGCCAGGGCCGTCGGGATGGCGGCGCCGCCGTCGGCCGGCTGCGCGCCAAGCCGGTCTGATCAGTCCGCCCGCGCGCGCCGCCAGGCCGGCCATGCGCCGATGGTGAGCGCGCGCAGGAACCATTCCACCGGGCCGTAAGCATGGCGCCGCAACCACCATGCCGACAGCGGCAGCTGCGCCGCGAAAATCGCCACGGCGATGCAGAATGCCGCCAGCGGCGAAACCGAGGCGAACAGCCGCAGGCCCCATGCGGTGAACAGGAAGGCGCAGACGACCGACTGCATCAGGTAGTTGCTTAGCGCCATCCGCCCGGCCGGCGCAAGCCAGCCCGCCAGCCGCGCACCGGACGGGGTGCGCATCGCCAGCAGCAAGGCCGCGGCGTACGACATGCTGAGCAGCGGCGCGGTCAGCAGGTCGGCCGCCAGCCCCGGCAGTTCCCAGGCCACGCCCGCCGATGGCAGCGCGCTGAAGGCGTAGGCTGCGGACCCCGCCAGGCCAGGCCCCAGGCCCAGCGCGCACAGCAGCCACAGTGTCCGCGGCTGGCGCCAGGGGTCCGCCAGCGCATGCCGGCGGCCCAGCGCGTAGCCAGCCAGGAACATGGCGAACGCGAACGGCCCTTGCACGAACAGGACCGTGAACCACACTCCCTCAGTCAGCTCCTTCATATGCTGCGCGATGGTACTGCCTATGGTGCCCCGGTACGCCTCGATCGCGCTCAGCGCATCCGCGTAGTACTGCGCCGTGTACTCCGGCGGCACCGGATCGAGGTAGCTCAGCGCGCCCATGATGGCCCACAGCGACGCGGTCAGCACGATAAGCCACAGTGAAATGCGCAGCGCCCGCCTGGGCTCCATGCGCCGGCACAGCAGCAGGGCCAACCCCAACAACGCATAGGTAAGCAGGATGTCGCCTTGATAGAACAGCACGGCATGCGCCAAGCCCAGCAGCGCCAGGCCCGCCAGCCGCCGCAGGAAGCGCGGCGCGAAGGCCGCCTGGCTGCGCTCGGCGGCGCTCATCTGCAGGGTGAAGCTGTAGCCGAACAGGAACGAAAACAGCAGGTAGAACTTGGTCTCGAACAGCCAGGCGATCAGCCAGCGCACGGTCAGATCCAGCGGCTGCGAATAGGAGGGATCAGCGACGCCGGCGCCATAGAACGGCGAAGAGAACACGCCGATGTTGACCACCAGGATGCCGAACAGCGCGAAGCCGCGCAGCGCGTCGACCTGCTCCAGCCGCGCGTAGGTTGCCGGCGCGTTCATGCCTGCCTCCCTGCGGCTGCGGCCCGCCCGGCTTTGCCAGGGGGCAGGCAGCGCAATAAGGCCTGCTCCAACAGGCGGCTGCCCGCTACCGCGCCAAAAGCGGGATCGACCACCGAACGGCTGTAGACGCCGTCCAGCAGCAGCAACAAGGTGTCGGCCATTTCCGCTGGCGGCTGCGGCGGCAAGCGTTGCGCCCAGATTGTTTCCAACAGCGCCACCAGGCCGGCCTTGCGTGCAGCCTCGTTCTCCATCACCAGCGCATGCACCCGCGGGTTGCGCACGGCCTCGGCCAGGATTTCCATGCCCAGCCTGACGTAGGCCGGATCCTGATGCAGCGCCAACTGCGCGCCGACCCAGTCCGCCAGCGCCCGCCGCGCGTCCGGCGCGGCGCACGCTTCCCGCATGAGCTCGCGCGCCGACGCCGTGTCCGACGCGATCAGCGCTTCGACGATTTCGGCCTTGCTGCCGTAGTAATGGAACAGGTTGCCCGGGCTCATTCCGGCGCGGGCGCAGATCTGCGCCGTGGACGTCGAATGGAAGCCTTGCTCGGCAAAGCAGTCCGCCGCCGCGGCCAGTATCTGATTCCGTCGTTCCTGCTGCTTGATGGGGTCGATCTTGCGCATCTTTAATTAATAGACTGAATAGTCTATCTATTAAATACCGGGATCTCGCCGCTGGTCAACAGGCGAAAAAACGGCGGGCCGAAGCCCGCCGCATTCTTGCCTGCCCGCCGGGGCCTAGCCCAGCACCGGCGACAGCACCGGCTGCTTCGGCCGCACGTCCAGCGCCCGGCCCTTGCGCGCGCGCTTGCCGATGTACGGCGCCAGCGCATCGCCCACCAGGATGTCCTCGGTGTGCTTGTTGCGGTAGATGCCGGCAGCGCGCAGGCCGCCCGCGCCAATGGGCACGGTCTGGTCCAGCTTGTCGGTCCCGTCCAGCCCCATCAGGATGGTGCCACGGCCGCCGCCGGACAAGGTCTTGACCTCGTCCAGGCCGAAGACCAGGAACTTGCCCTTGTGCGAGAGCAGCGCCAATTGCTTGGCGCCGGCGAACAGCGGCACCGGACGCAGGAGTTCGTCGCCCTCTTCCAGGGTGATGAACTGCTTGCCGGCTCGCTGGCGGCTGACCATGTCGGACAGCTTGGCGGCAAAGCCGTAGCCGCCGCGCGTGGCCAGCAGCCAGCGGCTGTCGGGCGCGGCCGCGATCGTGTGGACAATGCGCGTGCCGCTGCCCAGGTCGATCATGGTGGTGACGGGTTGGCCGTCGCCGCGGGCCGAAGGCAGGCCGCCGACCGGCACCGAATAGACGCGCCCGTTGTCGCCCACGGCGATCAGCGTGTCGGTGGTGCGGCACTCGAAGGCGCCGTACATATCGTCGCCCTGCTTGAAGCCGAATTGCGAGGCGTCGTGGCCATGGCCCTGGCGGGCGCGCAGCCAGCCCTTTTGCGACACGATCACGGTGACGGGTTCGTCCAGCACCTTGGTTTCGAGCACGGCGCGCTCGGCGGTCTCGATCAGCGTGCGGCGGTCGTCGCCGTACTGCTTGGCGTCGGCCTCGATTTCCTTGACCAGCAGGCGCTTGAGCGAGGCGGGATTGTCCAGCAGTTCCTGCAGGCGCACCTGGTCCTCGCGCTTGTCCGCCAGTTCCTGTTCGATCTTGAACCCTTCCAGCCGGGCCAGCTGGCGCAGGCGCATTTCCAGGATGTCCTCGGCCTGCCGTTCGGACAGCTTGAAGCGTTCCATCAGCGCGGCGCGCGGTTCGTCAGATTCGCGGATCGTCTGGATCACTTCGTCCACGTTCAGGTAGACGACCATGCGGCCTTCCAGCACGTGGATGCGGTCGATGACCTTGTCCAGGCGGTAGCGCGTGCGGCGCACCACGGTGTTGGTGCGGAACGCAATCCATTCGACCAGGATGTCGCGCAGGCCCTTTTGGCGCGGCCGGCCGTCGGTGCCGATGCACACCAGGTTGATGGACGAACTGCTTTCCATGCTGGTCTGCGCCAGCAGGGTGTTGACGAATTCGTCGCGGTCCACGCGCGAGGTCTTGGGTTCGAAGACCAGGCGCACGGCGGCGTCCTTGCCGGATTCGTCGCGCACCGCGTCCAGCAGGTTCAACATCACGGCCTTGGCCTGGGTCTGCTCGGGCGTCAGGCTCTTCTTGCCGGTCTTGACCTTGGGGTTGGTGATTTCCTCGATCTCTTCCAGCACCTTCTGGCCCGAGGTGCCGGGCGGCAGCTCGGTGACCACCAACTGCCACTGGCCGCGCGCCATTTCCTCGAACTGCCAGCGGGCGCGCACCTTGAGCGAGCCGCGGCCGCCCGCGTAGATCTGGGCGATGTCCTCGGCCGGCGTAATGATCTGCCCGCCGCCCGCGAAGTCCGGACCCGGGATCAAGGCGTGCAGCTCGGCGTCCGGCAATTGCGGATGCTTGATGAGCGCCACGCAGGCCTGCGCCACTTCGCGCAGGTTGTGCGGCGGAATCTCGGTGGCCATGCCGACCGCGATGCCCGAGGCGCCGTTGAGCAGCATCACGGGCAGGCGCGCCGGCAGCATCTGCGGCTCTTGCTGGCTGCCGTCGTAGTTGGGCACGAAGTCCACCGTGCCTTCGTCCAGCTCGTCCAGCAGCAGCTTGGCGATGGGCGTCAGGCGGGCTTCGGTGTATCGCATGGCGGCGGCGTTGTCGCCGTCGCGCGATCCGAAGTTGCCCTGGCCGTCGATCAGCGGATAGCGCAGCGAGAAATCCTGCGCCATGCGCACCATGGCGTCATAGGCGGCCTGGTCGCCGTGCGGGTGGTATTTGCCCAGCACGTCGCCCACGACGCGCGCGGACTTCACGGGCTTGGCGCCAGCGGCCAGTCCCATCGCCTGCATGGCGTACAGGATGCGGCGCTGCACCGGCTTCTGCCCGTCGCCCACGTCAGGCAGGGCGCGGCCGCGCACCACGGAAACCGCGTAGTCCAGATAGGCCTGCTCCGCGTAGCGCGCCAGGGTGATGGCGGCATCGCCATCGCCGTCGCCATCGCCGCCGGGCGGGTTGGAATCGAACAAGCCAGGTTGATTGCTGTCGGTCATTATGTATTCAGGTAGACAATTTCATCGAAACGGCGTCAAAGCGCCTGCGCGGACGACATCAGTTGCGTATCGGCGACATGCGCGCGCAGCTGGGTCCGCACCGCATCCAGCGTGGCGGCGTCCTGCCCGCGCTTGGGGATGATCACGCCTTGCAAGGTGCCGAGAATGACATAGAGATGTTGCGGGGTTTCCTCGACGCGCCGCACATCGGACCAGTCCATGCGTCCGGAGGCAGTAGAAGTGGTGTCCGTGATGCCGTCGGCGCCGAAATCCAGCTGATGGCGGCCCAGGAACAACTCGTCGGGCTGCCTTTTCAGCATGCGGCGCGTGTTCATCCTGACCAGCGCCGGCAGGACGTACTCGTAGGCCAGCGCCAGGAGCATGAGGATGCCCAGGCCCACCGCCAACCCCTGGAAGTACACGGGCAGGATCCGCCCCCAGTTCGGCATATTGCCGTCCCAGGTCTGCCAGATCAGGTAGGCCAGCAGGGCCACGATCATCAGGACCGCGAAACGCAGATGGGAGCGATAGCGGCGGCGGCGCAGCTCCGGCCGCTTGTACACGTAAGCGGCGAAGTCGGCGTAGTCGTCGGCCGTCATCTCGACATCCATACGGGCTTGCCCGGGCGCGGACGCGGCCATCAGATGTCCAGCTCCGCCAGGTTGCCCTTCTCTTCGATCCAGGCGCGGCGCTGCGAGGACTCGCCCTTGCCCATCAGCATGTCGAACATGCGGGTGGTGTCTTCGGGCGTCAGGTCGCCATAGCCCACGGGCAGCAGGCGGCGCGTGTCCGGGTTCATGGTGGTTTCCCACAGCTGCTCGGGGTTCATTTCGC
The DNA here is from genome assembly GCF_059760445.1 of Achromobacter sp. D7-1. NCBI lineage: Bacteria > Pseudomonadati > Pseudomonadota > Betaproteobacteria > Burkholderiales > Alcaligenaceae > Achromobacter > Achromobacter sp. D7-1. Next base: position 7,832 of record NZ_JCBAMT010000135.1, read on the forward strand.
CCAGGCCCTTGAAGCGGCTGACAGCCCAGGCGCCTTCACGCACGCCTTCCTTGCGCAGCTTGTCCTGCGCGGCCTCGAGTTCGCCTTCGTCCAGGCAGTAGATCTTGCGCGCCGGACGCTTGCCCTGCGCCGGCACGTCCAGGCGGAACAGGGGCGGCTTGGCCACGAACACGTTGCCGGCTTCGACCAGCTTGGGGAAGTGCTTGTAGAACAGCGTCAGCAGCAGCACCTGGATGTGCGAACCGTCGACGTCCGCGTCCGACAGGATGCAGATGCGGCCGTAGCGCAGGCCCGACAGGTCCGGCGTATCGCCGGGGCCGTGGGGGTCCACGCCGATGGCGACTGAAATGTCGTGGATTTCGTTATTGGCGAAGAGCCGGTCGCGGTCCACTTCCCAGGAATTGAGCACCTTGCCGCGCAGCGGCAGGATGGCCTGGAATTCCTTGTCGCGGCCCATCTTGGCCGAACCGCCGGCGGAGTCGCCCTCGACCAGGAAGACTTCGGTGCGGGTCGCGTCGCTGGATTCGCAATCGGTCAGCTTGCCCGGCAACACAGCGACTCCCGAGCTCTTGCGCTTTTCCACCTTCTGGGCCGAGCGCTGGCGCGCCTGGGCCTGGCGAATGGCCAGTTCGGCCAGCTTCTTGCCGTACTCGACGTTGCTGTGCAGCCACAGATCCAGCGCGCTCTTGGAAAAACCGCCGACCAAGCGCACGGCGTCGCGGCTGTTCAGGCGTTCCTTGATCTGCCCCTGGAACTGCGGGTCCAGCACCTTGGCCGACAGCACGAAGCTGGCGCGCGCGAACACGTCTTCGGGCAGCAGCTTGACGCCCTTGGGCAGCAGGCTGTGCAGTTCGGCGAAACCCTTGACCGCGCTGAACAGGCCTTCGCGCAGACCCGATTCATGGGTGCCGCCGGCGGGCGTGGGGATCAGGTTCACGTAGGACTCGCGCACGGCGTTGCCGTCCTCGGTCCAGGCCACCACCCACTGGGCGCCCTCGCCTTCGGCGAAGTTCTCGTGGTCGGCGCCGGCGTATTGCTCGCCTTCGAAGAACGGCACCATCAACTCCGCCCCGGCCAGCGCCTCGGACAGGTAGCCGCGCAGGCCGTCCTGGTACTGCCAGGTCTTGGTGTCGCCGGTCTTCTCATTGACCAGGGATACCTTGACCCCCGGCAGCAGCACGGCCTTGCTGCGCAAGAGGTGCGTCAGCTCGCCCAGCGGAATGTTGGGGCTGTCGAAATACTTGGCGTCCGGCCAGACGCGCACGCGGGTGCCGGACTTCTTGCGGCCGCCCTGGTCATAGGGCGCCAGGGGCTCGGCCACGTCGCCGCCTTTGAAAACCAGGCGATTGACGGCGCCGTCGCGCCACACCACCACTTCCAGGCGCGTGGCCAGGGCGTTGGTAACCGACACGCCGACGCCGTGCAGGCCGCCGGAGAAGGCGTAGGCGCCGCCGCCCGCCTTGTCGAACTTGCCGCCGGCGTGCAGGCGCGTGAACACCAGCTCCACCACGGGAGCATGCTCTTCGGGATGCAGGCCGACGGGAATGCCGCGCCCGTCGTCCTCGACGGAAACGCTGCCGTCGATATGCAGCGTGACCTGGATCTGCTTGCCGTAGCCGGCCAAGGCCTCGTCTGCGGCGTTATCAATGACCTCCTGCACGACGTGCAGGGGGTTTTCGGTTCGGGTGTACATGCCCGGGCGCTGGCGCACGGGCTCCAGTCCCTTCAGGACGCGAATGGACGCCTCGGTGTAACGTGGAGTGGCCAAGTTATCCCCAACATCTGTGGAAAAAAACCGACATTTTACGGATAAGCCTAGATTCTGCGCGGCTCCCAGTGGGATGAGCACGACCTGAGCAGCTCCGAATTCGGTAGGATGATGACAGTCACAGCCAGCGCATCGGGGCCACACGGCTCGGATCGCGACAACTGCGCCGCAACATCCTACACAAATCCAGCAACTCCTGTTGTTATTAACAGTGGTATGCCTGTTGTTATTGACAGTGGTATGCTTGAGTCCATCCACAAACAAGAACAACGGCGAGGCGCGTCCCTTTTTACGCGCCTTTTGCTGCCGAACCGAGAATCACCATCATGAGCGACCAAATCAAGAACGTCAGTGACGCCAGCTTCGATGCCGATGTGTTGAAATCCGGCCAGCCGGTGCTGGTGGACTACTGGGCTGCCTGGTGTGGCCCCTGCAAGATGATTGCCCCGATCCTGGAAGAAGTCGCCACGGAGTACGCCGGCCGCCTGACGATCGCCAAGCTGAACGTCGACGAAAACCAGGGCACCGCCACCAAGTACGGCATCCGCGGCATTCCTACCCTTATGCTCTTTAAAGACGGCCAAGCCGCCGCCACCAAAGTTGGCGCGCTGTCGAAGTCGCAACTGACCGCATTCCTGGACGGCGCGCTGTAAGCCGCGTGCCGTGAACGAAGGCGCCGCCCTCGGGGCGGCGCTCATTCAATACCGCGTGTGCCCGTCCGTGGCGCGCCGCCAGAACTCTCCTTCACTCTCCCCCAAAATCCCACCGCGATGCACCTCAACGAACTGAAGGCGCTGCACGTCTCGCAGCTGCTGGAAATGGCCGCCGGCCTGGAAATCGAGAACGCCAACCGCCTGCGCAAGCAGGAATTGATGTTCGCCATCATGAAACGGCGCGCCAAGCAAGGCGAGCAGATCTTCGGCGACGGCGTCCTCGAAGTCCTGCCGGACGGCTTCGGCTTCCTGCGCTCGCCCGAGACTTCGTATCTGGCCAGCACGGACGACATCTACATCTCGCCCTCGCAGATCCGTCGCTTCAACCTGCACACCGGCGACTCGATCGAAGGCGAAGTGCGCACGCCCAAGGATGGCGAGCGCTATTTCGCCCTGGTCAAGGTCGACAAGGTCAACGGCGTGGCGCCTGAAGCGATCAAGCATCGCATCATGTTCGAAAACCTGACGCCGCTGCATCCGAACCGGACCATGCGCCTGGAACGCGACATCAAGAGCGAGGAAAACCTCACGGGCCGCATTCTTGACGTCTTCGCCCCCATCGGCATGGGACAGCGCGGCCTGATCGTCGCCAGCCCCAAGTCCGGCAAGACGGTGATGATGCAGCACATCGCGCACGCCATCACCACCAACTACCCCGACGCGGTCATGATCGTCCTGCTGGTGGACGAGCGTCCCGAGGAAGTGACCGAAATGCAGCGCACGGTGCGCGGCGAAGTGGTGGCCTCGACCTTCGACGAACCCGCCACCCGCCACGTGCAGGTCGCGGAAATGGTCATCGAAAAGGCCAAGCGCCTGGTCGAAATGAAGAAGGACGTCGTGATCCTGCTGGACTCGATCACCCGTCTGGCCCGCGCCTACAACACCGTGGTGCCGGCTTCCGGCAAGGTGCTGACCGGCGGCGTGGACGCCAACGCGCTGCAACGCCCCAAGCGCTTCTTCGGCGCGGCCCGCAACCTGGAAGAAGGCGGTTCGCTGACCATCCTGGGTACGGCGCTGATCGAAACCGGCAGCCGCATGGATGAAGTCATCTATGAAGAATTCAAGGGCACCGGCAACTCCGAAGTCCACCTCGAGCGCCGCCTGGCTGAAAAGCGCGTCTACCCGTCGATCAACCTGAACAAGTCCGGCACTCGCCGCGAAGAGCTGCTGATCGCGCCGGACCTGCTGCAGAAGGTCTGGGTGCTGCGCAAGTTCATCCACGACATGGACGAAGTCCAGTCCATGGAATTCATCCTGGACAAGATGCGCGCCACCAAGACCAACGCCGAATTCTTCGACATGATGAAGAAGAAGTAAGCCCCGTCGCGGTCCACGGCGCCTGCGCCTTGGATCCGGCCATGAAAAACGCCCTGGGCGCCAAGCGC
>NZ_JCBAMT010000136.1:0-11388 GCF_059760445.1 Achromobacter sp. D7-1
GCCCTCGGCCGCGCTCGCGGCGCCGCCCGCCGATCTGGGCGAGCGCCTGGCGCGCGACTACGCCCGTCCCGCCGTGGCAAGGATGGTGGATGCGGCGTCGGCGTTGGACGGCGCGCTGGGCCGCTGGTGCGCCCAGCCGGGCGCGGCGGACGCCGCACGCGTCCAAGAGGCTTTCGAGAACCTGGCCCTGGCCTGGTCCGGCATCGAGTTCCTGCGCTTCGGCCCGTTGGTGCAGGCCAACCGCTACGAGCGCCTGGCCTTCTGGCCTGATACGCGTGGCGTCATGCCCAAGCAGGTGCAGGCGCTGATCGCCGCTCAGGACGGCGCCTTGCTCGTGCCCGGCGCCCTGGCGGGACGCAGCGTGGCCGTGCAGGGCCTGCCCGCGTTGGAATACGTGCTGTACGGCGAGCCGGCCTTGCTGCGGCAGGATGGCGGGAAGGTCGACGCCTACGCCTGCGATTACGCCCGGGCGGTGGCCGCCAACGTCAGGCAGATCACGCGCGATGTTGCCCAGGCCTGGAGCGCCGAAGGCGATTTCGGCCGGCAGTTCGCGCAACCCAAGGCCGGCAATGATCTGTACCGCGATCAGCAGGAAGTCGCGGCCGAGGCCATGAAGTCCCTCTCCACCGGACTGCAGTTCGCGCGCGACGTGAAGATCCTGCCCGTGCTGGGCGAGACGCCCGAAGCGGCGCGGCCCAAGCGCGCCGCATTCTGGCGCAGCCAGCTGTCCACGCGCCTGCTGGCGGCCAACCTGGACGGGCTGCAGGCCTTCTACCAGGCGGGCGCCTATGCGCTGCCCAAGGGCGACGCCTGGATGGCCGAGTCCGTGCGCGGCGAACTGGCCAGCGCGGCGCGTACGCTGCAAGCCGTGCCGGTTCCGCTGGAGCAGGCGCTGGCGCAGGAAGACGGGCGTCGTCAGCTGACCTTGGCGGCGTTGACCCTGAAGAACGCCAAGGCCATCGTCGATGAAAATCTGGCGCCGGCCCTGGGCGTCACGATCGGATTCAACGCGCTCGATGGCGATTGACCGGCGCCGCTTCCTGTCGCTCGCGGCCGCGATGGGCCTGGCGCCCGCGGCCGCGCTGGCGGCTGCTCCCAAGGACGGCGACGTCCTGTACCTGAGCGCGCGCAAGCGTGGCGGGCGGGATGAAACCGCGCTGCTGGACGAGGCTGGACACGATAGGCTGGTGGTGCCCATGCCCGCGCGCGGGCACAGCTTCGCCATCGATGCCGCGGGGGAAAGAGCTGTCGTCTTCGGCCGTCAGCCGGGTTTCTTCGCGCTGGCTTTCTCCTTGCGCGGCGGAGAGCCCCAGGCTTTGCCCATGCACGAGGAACGTCACTTCTTCGGCCACGGCGCCTATGTGGACGGCGGCCGGCTGCTGGCCGCTACCGAAAACGATTTTGAAGCGGGCCGGGGCGTGCTGGGCCTGTACGACGCCTCGCCCGGCGGCGCGTACCGCCGCATCGGCGAGTTCGACAGCGGCGGCATCGGTCCGCATGAAGTGGTGCTGATGCCCGACGGCAAGACGCTGTGCGTCGCCAACGGCGGCATCCTGACGCATCCCGACTACGGCAAGCTGGAACTGAATCTGGACACGATGCGGCCCTCGCTGGCCTACATCGACGCGGCCAGCGGCGAACTGCTTGAGAAAGTGGAACTGGATTCCTCCTTGCACCGCCTGTCCATCCGCCACCTCGCGCTGGCCGCTGACGGCAGCGTCTGGTTCGGCTGCCAGTACATGGGTCCGGCCTCCGACCGGCCGGCGCTGGTGGGGCGGCACCGGCGCGGCGCGCGGCTGGAACTGTTCGAAGGGCCCGCACAGGCGCTGCGGCAGATGCGCAACTACGTCGGCTCGGTGGCGGTGGACGCGGCCGGCGCGGTGGTCGCGACCTCCAGTCCGGTGGGCGGACAGGTGATCTACTGGGACGCGGCCAGCGGCCGTTGCCTGGGCACGACCGAACTGGCGGACGGCTGCGGCGTGGCGCCTGCGGCCGGCGAGGGCTTCCTGCTGAGCAGCGGCCTGGGAGCAATGCTGCGCATCGACGCCTCGGGCGCGGAAAAACCCGTGCTGGCGCCGTCGCGCGAGGTGTCCTGGGATAACCATTTCCGCAAGATCCCGGCGCGGGCTTGATCCGCCGTGCTTACAAAGCTTGACACAACAGGGCCGCGATGCGGCCCTGATCGCAAGCGCCATCTGATAAAGTTTTCGGCTGCTTTTTTCAGGCCGCAAGGCGCCCGCTGCCGGGCTGCTCTCGCGGCCTCAACTTTTCCGCAGGAGTATCCATGGAAGAAGCCTTGAAAGAATTTAACGCCTGGGCTCCCAAGCTGGTGGACCTGGGCCTCAATCTGGCGGTTGCGCTGCTGATCCTCATCATCGGCTGGTGGGTGTCGTCCCTGCTGGGCAGCTGGGTGCGCCGCGCTGCGACGCGCTCCAAGAAGATCGATCCCACCATCGTGCCCATGTTCTACAGCACGGTGGTCTGGACGGTGCGCATCTTCACCGTCATCGCGGTGCTGGCGCGCTTCGGCGTGCAGACGGCCAGCCTGATCGCCGTGCTGGGCGCCGCCGGCCTGGCCGTGGGCCTGGCCTTGCAAGGCACGCTGCAGAATATCGCCGCCGGCATCATGCTGCTGATCCTGCGCCCGATACGCGCCGGCGAATACGTAGCGCTGAGCACGGGCGTGGACGGCACGGTGGAAGAGGTCGGCCTGTTCCTGACGCGCCTGGTCCAGGTCGACGGCATCCACCTGACCTTGCCCAACAGCACGGTGTGGAACGCCACCATCACCAACTACAGCCGCAACAAGACGCGCCGCCTGGATATCCCGGTGCCGGTGCGCTATGGCGACAATCTGGAAGTCGTGGTGGCCAAGCTGCGCGCCATCGTGGATGCCCGTCCGGAAACGCTGAAAGACCCCGAACCGCTGGTGAAGGTGGTCGACTACAAGGAAAACGGCGTGGTCGTGAACGTGCGCGTCTGGACCGAATCAGCCAAGTATTGGGACCTGCGCTGGGGCCTGTACCAGGACATCCGCAAGTCGTTGGAAGACGCGGGCTTCCAGCCGCCGATTCCCATGCGCGAGATCCAGAACGCCAAGCCCGGAGCGGCGGCCTGAAGCGGGCCGGTCTCTGCTGGAATGACAACGGGCGCCTTCTGGGCGCCCGTTTTTTTTGCTGGCTGCAGCAGGCTTCAGGCCTGCATCGACAGGCGCGCCAGCTCGGTCTTGATCCAGCCGGCGATTTCGCGCTGTCGCTGGGCCGGCATGCGGTCGATGATGGCCGTGACGCTGACCGCCAGGATCGGCGCGCCCTGCGCGTCCAGCAGCGCGCAGCCCACGCCCAGCGCGCCGCGCACCGCGTGGTTGCCCACCACGGAATAGCCGCGGGCGCGGGTGTTTTCGATCAGGCGGAACATTTCCTGCGGCGTCATACCGCCATATTCATCCAGCCGGCCGGAGTTGCGCTCGACGATGCCGCGCGCGATGTCGTCGGGCAGGGCGGCCAGCAAGGCCATGCCGCCCGAGCCCACGCCCAGCGGCTGGCGCTTGCCGGCATAGGTGGCCAGGATCTGCACCGGATAGCTGCCGATCTCGCGATGCAGGCTGATGGAGTCGTCCTCTTCGCGCACGACCAGGAATACCGCGTCGCCGGTGCGGTCGGCCAGACGGCGCAGCACGGGCAGCAACTGGCGCACGCGCGGATCGCGCGAGCGCGTGTCCGGGTCCACCGCCAGTTGGGCGCGGTACTTCTTGGTGCCGGTCACGGCCAGCACCAGCCCGGCGTCGAGCAGGGCGGCCAGCAGGCGGTAGATGGTGGGACGCTGTATGCCCGTGAGACGGGCGATATCGGTCACGCTCAGGCCATCGGGGCCCTGGTCCCGCAGGACGGCCAGGACGGCCAGTCCGCGCCGCAATGTGCGTGGACCTGCGGCCCCAGCGTCGCTATCTTGCATGAAAATCTCTGAAAACTCGGGTTATTACGGAATGTTCAAGGGAAAACCACTGTCCGTGCCGTGGACTCTACCTTGATGCAGTGCATGTGTATAGCTCAGAATGCTGCATCGAACAATTCAAATCGTCCATTCAATGGACAGTACCTGCACGGAGACTCTATGACTACAGGTCAAAAGCCTGGACTGCGGCGTATCGCCGCGACCCTTCTGGCTACCGCCGCAAGCGCATTCGCCATGGGTTCCGCCCATGCTGCCTACCCCGACAAGCCCGTCCGCATCGTGGTCGGTTTTTCCGCCGGCGGCACCACTGACGTGATCGCCCGCATCATGGCCAAGGAACTGACCGAAAGCCTCGGCCAGTCCTTCGTGGTCGAGAACAAGCCGGGCGCCGGCAGCAACATTGCCACCGACCAGGTGAAGCGCGCGGACCCCGACGGCTACACGCTGCTGTTCGTGGCCGTGACCAGCGCCATCAACCAGACGCTGTACAAGAACGTCAACTTCGACCTGACCAAGGATTTCACGCCGGTGGCGCTGGGCGCCAAGGTGCCGAACATCCTGGTGGTGAATCCGCAAGTGCCCGTGAAGTCGGTGCAGGAACTGGTGGACTACGCCAAGAAGAATCCCGGCAAGCTGGCATTCGCCTCGTCCGGCAGCGGCACCTCCATCCACATGGCGGGCGAACTCTTCAAGATGCAGACCGGCATCGACGTGCTGCATGTGCCCTACAAGGGCAGCGCGCCGGCCGTCACCGACCTGATCGGCGGCCAGGTGCAATTCATGTTCGACAACATGCCGTCGGCCTGGCCCCACGTGCAGTCGGGCAAGCTGCGCGCCCTGGCCGTGACCACCACGGAACGCTCCAAGAGCGCCCCTGACGTGCCGACCATGAAGGAATCCGGCTTCGCCAACTTCGACGTGTCCTCGTGGTTCGGCCTGATCGCGCCCGCTGGCACCCCGCCGGAAGTCGTGAACAAGCTCAACACGGCCATGGTCAAGGCGCTGGACAAGCCCGAAGTGCAGCTCAGCTTCGAGAAGCTGGGCGCCGTCGGCGTGAAGACCACGCCGGCCGAATTCGGCCAGTTCATCAAGTCGGAAGTGGAAGGCTGGGCCCCGGTGGTCAAGGCCTCGGGCGCCAAGGTGGACTGATTTTCGATTTCCGGGCGGCGCGCCGCCCGGTAAACCTTGCTAGGGGACAGGCGTGAGCCTGCCCCTATTTTTTTGCCCCGCCGTTGCGGCGCGCCGTGGCCAGCATGGCGGTGCAGACGCCGCGCATCATGTCCACTTCGTCGCGGCTCAGGGCGTGGCGCGAGAACAGGTGCCGCATGCGCGGCATCAGCTTCTTGGGGTGGGCGGGATCCAGGAACTGCACGCCGATCAGCGCCTCTTCCCAGTGCGCCAGGAACGCCTGTACGGCTTCGCTGGAGGCCGGCGCCGCGCCACGCGGCGCTTCTTGCGCGGTGGAGGCGGGCAGCAGCGCCGCGCCCTGATCCACCAGCAGCGCGTAGCGCAGCTCCCAGGCGGCCAGCTGCAGGGCCTGAGCCACGTTCAGCGAGCTGTACTCAGGGTTGGCGGGAATATGGCAGATGCGGTGGCACAGCGCGATCTGGGCATTGGTGAGGCCAGCGCGTTCGGTGCCCAGCACCACGGCGGCGACGCCTTCGGCCGTCTCGCCCAGATGGGCGCGCGCCAGTTCGGCCGCCTGGCGGATGTCGCAGGGCGGGGGGCCCAGGTCGCGCACCCGGGCGGTCAGCGCGAAAGCCATGGTGACCGGCGCCAGCGCTTCTTCCAGGGAGTCGTGGATGCGGGCGTTTTCCAGCACGTCCAGGGCGCCGCTGGCGAGCGCCACGGCCTCCGGCTGACTTGTTACATCTGGAAATTTAGGCTCGACCAGCACCAGTTCGGAGAAGCCCATCGTCTTGATGGCGCGGGCCGCCGAACCCACGTTTCCGGGGTGGCTGGGGTTCACCATAATGAAGCGAACGCGTGAAAATGCTTGAGTCATTTAAAATGGCACGTTTGGCTTAGTGCCTTCCTGGTTTTTTGGGTCGATTTCCCCTATGGGGACTGCGGCGGACCGGGGGGCGGCAAGCGGCCTACCATCAAGCCAACTCATCGCATTCGTACGGAATTTTATGCACCCGATGCTCAACATCGCCATCAAGGCGGCCCGGCGTGCCGGCACCATTATCAACCGTGCCAGCATGGATTTGGAACGACTCAGCGTGGCTCGCAAGGGGCCGCGGGATTATGTCACGGAAGTCGATCGCGCCGCCGAGGAGTCGATCGTCGAGACGCTGCGCGCAGCTTATCCGGACCACGCCGTCCTGGGCGAGGAATTCGGCCTGCAAGGCCCCGACCAGGCCGAGTTCCAGTGGATCATCGATCCCCTGGACGGCACCACGAACTTCATCCACGGCCTGCCCAACTATGCCGTGTCCATCGCGCTGACGCACCGCGGCCAGGTCACGCAGGCGGTCATCTATGACCCGACCCGCAACGAACTGTTCACGGCCAGCCGTGGCAGCGGCACCTTCCTGAACGACCGCCGCGTGCGCGTCTCGGGCCGCACCCGCTACCACGAGGCCCTGCTGGGCGCGCACTGGCCCAACTCCGGCGATCCGGAACAAGGCTCGGCGCGCTTCCGCCAGATGGCCGAAGGCAGCACCGGCGTGCGCCGCCTGGGCTCCACCGTGCTGGACCTGGCCTACGTGGCCTGCGGCCGCCTGGACGGCTTCTGCGGCGTGGGCCTGAAGGCCTGGGACCTGGCCGCGGGCAGCCTGATGGTGCTGGAAGCCGGTGGCCTGGTCGCCGACTTCGACGGCGAGCAAGGCTGGATGGACACCGGCAACGTGCTGGCCGCCAGCCCCAAGATCTTCACGCAGATGCTGTCCTCGCTGAATCCGCCTTCGGCGGCTTGAGGCCGGGCGGCTCCGCCTGAAAGAAAAAAAACCGGCCCGATGGCCGGTTTTTCATGCGCGCTGGAAGTTCAGGTTGCCTGGCCTTGCGGCATCACTCTCCCATCCAGCAGCACGAACCAAGCGCGCAATCCCAGTTCCAGCACCACCTCCTGCGTCGCTTCCAGCGGCATGTGCGAGAAAGCCGTGGACAGCGCGTCCGCCATGGTTGCGCACGGCGCCATGACGGAGACGCTCAGATACCGCGGCCGGGCGTGGCCCGTGCGTGGATCGAACAGATGGGTGTACTGGCCCGCGGCGTCGATGGCGGTGCCGTAGCCGCCGGAAGTCGCCAGGGCCTGGTTACCCATGCTGGCGCTGGCGAGCAGACGCGCCGGGTCGCGCGGGTCGGCGATGCCGACCTGCCACGGCTGCGGCGCGGCGCGGCTGTCCAGCCCCTGTATTTCGCCCATGTCCACCAGCGCCCGTTCCAGCCCGCCGCGTTTGAGCAGGTCGGTGACGCGGTCGGTGATGTAGCCCTGGGCGATGCCGTTGAGCGTGATGCCCATGCCGGGCCGCAGCATTTCGATGCGGTTGCTGTCCAGCATTACGTCGGCATGGGACACGCGCGACAGCGCCTGCGCCACGGCCTCGGGCGGCGGGCCGTCCGGAGAGGCGCCAGGCTGCGAGAAGTGGTCGGCATACAGCTGCCATAGCGGCTGCACGGTGGGGTCGAACATGCCTGCGGTCAGCTCGCTGTAGCGCTGGCTTTCGCTCAAGAGCCGCAGCAGATCGGCCGGAGGATTTTCCAGGAAGCCCTGGCGGTTCAGGATCGAGAGCGCGCTGTCGTCGCGATACAGGCTGAAGATCGCCTCGAGCCGCCGCAGTTCCTGCAGGGACTGCGCGATCAGGCGCTGGGCAACCGCCGTGTCGGGATGATAGAGGCGCAGTTCGGCATCGGCGCCCAGCGCCGTGCCTTGCCAGGTGACGGGGGCGACCGAGGCGGCGGCGCGGCCCGCGGCGACGGGGGCGAGCGCCAGCGCGCTGGCTGCGGCGACGATGCCGATGAAACGGCGGCGGGTGTGGTTCATGGCGATAGGCCTGCAGGGGCGCGGTTTATTGGGCGAAGACATAGCTTTCCGGTACGTCGGCAAAGGTGACGACGCGGCCGCCGTGGGTGTCGGCGAAAGCCTGGGCATGGTCGCGCTGGGAGAAGGGGATGGCGTCTTCGGCGCCCATGCCGCCGATGTAGCGGCCCTCGATGACGTAGTACGCGTGGCGCGCGTCGATCCAGACGGCCGGGTCCGGCGCGCCGCCAGCGCCCGCGGTGGACATGTCGTTGACGTAGATGGCGCTGATGCCTTTGGGCTCTTCAGGCAGCAGCGTGTAGGCGAAGACCTGCTTGATCGAGGAGAACCATACCGGCGCCGCCTGCCCCTTGATGAAAATCTGTCCCTTGGGTCCGTTGTGTTCGTTGAGCGCCATGCCGCAGTAGTGGCCGACGGACTCCGTGGTCACGGCCTGGGGCGGGGGCGCGGTTTCAGGCGCGGCGCCGCTACCGCAGCCCGCGGCGAGCAGCAGGATGGAAATGGCCAGGGCGAGTTGCAAGCGTTTCATAGCGGCTTGTTCCTGAAAGCCGCCGTCGCCAGCAGGAACGGCACGGCGATCCACAGCAGCAGCGCCGCAATCAGCGCGGCAATGGGCAGGCTGGCCTGGTCGCTGACGCCCGCCATGCCCGCGTACAGCGAAATGTTCTCGAAGCCCGTCAGGTTCAGCAGGCGGTATACGTCCGAGGGATTGAGCAGCAGCAGCGCGTTGAGCAGGCCGGGGCTGACGTGGCGGCCCTGGTCGGCCGCCAGCACGCCCAGCAGCGCCATGTCGTAGATCACCACGAAGAACAGCCAGACGCCGACGGCGATGCCGGCGGCCGTGGCGCGCTCGCGCACCAGCGAGCTGATCAGATAGCCCATGGCCAGGAAGCTCGCTCCCAGCAGCACGCTGGCCCCGATCAACAGCGCGAAGGGCTGCCAGGCGCTGGCGTCCAGGCCGCCGTAGGCCCATTGCAGCGCCAGGCCGGCCGAGCCGTAGCCCGCGCCCGTGGCCAGCGCCAGGATGGCCAGGTGGCCGATGAACTTGCCGATCAGCACCTGCCAGCGCGACACCGGATAGCTGAGCAGCAGAGCCATCGTGCCCCGGTCGACTTCGCCGACCACGGCGTCATAGGCCAGCAGCATGGCGATGAGCGGCACCAGGAAGATCGACAGGCTGGACAGGCTGACCACGGTGACGGTCAGCGGTTCGGCCTTGACGGTGCCGGTGGGCGAACTGCCCAACAGGCCCAGCGCCAGCGCCAGGGCGGCCAGCAGCAGGGCGGTCGCCAGCACCCAGCGGTTGCGCAGGCCGTCGCGGATTTCCTTGCCGATGATGGTGCATACCGCGTTCATACGTCTTCCCGTTCAAGCAGATGTGCATAGATGTCGTCCAGGCCCGGGACCTGGATGTCGAGGTCGGCAATCGTGGACGACAGTGCGCCGATGCCGCGGATCGCGTCGACCTTGCCGCTTTCCTGGCAGGCCAGCTCGAAGCGTCCGGCCTCGATGCGGCGCCAATCGCCGCCAGGCGGCGGCGCGTCGGCGTCGGCGAATGTCAGGCGGATGCGGATGGGCAGCCCGGTGGAACGCCGCAGCGCCGACATCGCGCCGTCGGCGATCTTCCTGCCCGCCTTCATCACGACGATGCGGTCCGCATGGCCTGCCAGTTCGGACAGGGCATGGGTGCTCAGCAATATCGTGGCGCCAGCGGCACGCAGTTCATGGACGATGTCGTAGAACATCAGGCGCGAGGCCGGGTCCAGGCCCGTGGTGGGTTCGTCGAACAGCAACACCCGGGGCTGGCCCAGCAGCGCCTGGGCCAGCGCCAGGCGCTGCCGCATGCCTTTGGAGTAGCCGCCGACGCGGCGGCGCGCGGCGCCCGAGATGCCGACCTTCTCCAGCAGCGCGGCATTGCCGGACAGGGGCTGGCGCTTGAGCCTGGCGTAGAACGCCAGGGTTTCCTCGCCGGTCATGGAGGGGTGCAGCGCCACGGTTTCAGGCAGGTAGCCTATCCTGCCGCGCAGGCGCGCGGCGGCCGGGCTGTGGGCGTCCTGGCCGAAGATCGCGACGCGGCCGCGGGTGGGGCGTATCAGCCCCAGTATGAGTTTGATCATCGTGCTCTTGCCGGCGCCGTTGTGTCCGGCGAGCGCGACGCATTCGCCTTCGCGCAGTTGCAGGTCCAGGCCGTCGACGGCCTGCTGCGCGCCATAGTGCTTGCTGACGCCGGTAAGCGCCACAAGGTCGGTGCTCATGGGGATTCCTTGGTGCTTGCGGTGGGCGGGGGCTGCATCAGCGGGGCGCTGTCGATCACGCCGCCGGGCAGGATGGCGGGAAATTGCGACTGCGCCCAGCGCACGATGGAAATCGACGGACTGTTCAGCAGGATGCGGGCCGCCGGTGCGCGCCACAGCAACTGGTCGACCACGTCATTGGGCCGGTACGCGGTGTCGGCGATGCCGTCGCCGTCCAGGTCGAACGCGGTGTTGTCGCTCCAATAGTTGCCGCGTCCGTCCACCGACCAGTCCAGCGTCCGGGTGCCCACGTACTTCACCTGGTTGCGGTTGTTGATGAAGGCGTTGCCGGAGATCCGGTTGCCTTCCGACCCGGCGGTGAAATGCACGCCGATGTCGCAGTTGGAAAAATGGTTGTCCAGAAAGGTGTTGCGGTTGGCGTTGTAGATGAACACGCATTTGCCGGCGCGGTCCACCGTGTTGTTGGCGATGGTGGAATGGTTGGCGTAGTTCAGCATCAAGCCCTGTTCATGGCTGTCCAGCGCGACGTTGTCGCGCACCACCAGCCGGTGCGAATACATGATGGCGTAGGCGATGTCGGTGCCGGTCGAGACGTTGCCGCTGATCTCGCTATCGTTGGTGTACATGTAGTGCACCGCGTAGCGCAGGTCGTGGAAGCGGTTGCCGCTGAAGGTGTTGAGCTTGCTGGTATTGACGAAGATGCCGTCGCGGCCGGCCGAGATGTCGTTGTCCAGCACGCGCGTGCCGGGCGTGTTCCAGAGCGTCACGCCGTTGCCTCTTTCGGCCACGCGCAGCTCCTTGTTGCCCACGATGCGGTTGCTGCGGACGGTCGCGTCCGCGGGTCCCCAGACGTGCACGCCCACGAGGTTGTCCAGGATGTCGTTGCGCTCCACCACCGCGCGGTGCGCTTCGCGGTCGAGGAAGATGCCCGCGTCCATGTCGGACAGGCTCAGGCCGGAACGCGTGACGGTCAGGTTGCGCAGGGACACGTCCGCCGCCTGGACCCAGACGGTGCGCCCCTGGCGCGTGCCGGCGATGATGGCCGAGCGGTCCGCCGGGCCTTCCAGCGTCAGCGGCTTGTCGATGACGATGGCGCCGGCATAGGAGCCCGGCGCAAGTTTCAGCACGTCGCCGGCCTGGGCGGCGGCGACGGCCGCCGCCAGGTCCGCGCCGGCGGCGACATCGAGCGTCGCC
>NZ_JCBAMT010000137.1:0-11321 GCF_059760445.1 Achromobacter sp. D7-1
GCCGCCAGCAGCGCCGTTTACTCGTAGGTCCGGATGTCGTCGATGACCTTGCCGTCGTTCGGCAGGCCGTCCGCGTCCACCCATTCCACGTCGCTGCGCAGCTTGGTCACATCGCGCACCGACTCCGCGATGCGCTTGCCCAGCTCTTCGCTGCGCACCCGGGACTCCACCTTGAGCACCATGCGGTCGGACCCCGTGCTGCCGCTGATCACCAGCCGCGCGCGCAGGATCTCCGGGTGGCGGCGCGCCACATCGGCGACCTGCGACGGATGCACGAACATGCCGCGTACCTTGGTGGTCTGGTCCGCGCGTCCCATCCAGCCCTTGATGCGGGTATTGGTGCGGCCGCAAGGCGAGATGCCGGGCATGACGGCGGACAGGTCGCCGGTGCCGAAGCGCACCAGCGGATAGTCCGGGTTCAAGGTCGTGACCACGACCTCGCCGACTTCGCCATCAGGCACGGGTTCGCCGGTGCCGGGGCGCACGA
This sequence comes from Achromobacter sp. D7-1, assembly GCF_059760445.1. NCBI lineage: Bacteria > Pseudomonadati > Pseudomonadota > Betaproteobacteria > Burkholderiales > Alcaligenaceae > Achromobacter > Achromobacter sp. D7-1. The sequence goes on from NZ_JCBAMT010000137.1 coordinate 488, forward strand.
TCTCGACGATGATGTCCTCGCCCAGCACCAGGCCTTCGCGCGCCGGCGTTTCAAACGCGACCATGCCGAGGTCGGCGCTGCCGTAGGCCTGGTAGCCGTCGATGCCGCGCGCCGCCAGCCAGTCGCGCAGGGACGGCGGGAAGGCTTCGCCGGATACCAGCGCGCGGCGCAACGAATCCAGCTTCACGCCCAGTTCGTCGGCCTTCTCCAGGATGATCTTGAGGAAGCTGGGCGTGCCGGTATAGCCGGTGGGCGCCAGGTCCTGAATTGCGCGCACCTGCTGTTCGGTCTGCCCGGTGCCGCCCGGAAATACGGTGCAGCCCACGGCATGCGCCGCGGTTTCCATCATGGAACCGGCGGGTGTGAAGTGGTAGGAAAAGCAGTTGTAGGCCAGTTCGCCCGCGCGGAATCCCGCCGCGTGCAGGGCGCGGGCAAAGCGCCAGTAGTCGCCGCGCGCGCTCTCCGGTTCATAGATGGGGCCGGGCGACGCGAACACCCGCATCGCCTCGCCCCAGCCGATGGCGGAGAAGCCGCCGAAGGCTTTCTGCGGCCCGGCAGGCGCCGTCGCGTCATCGCGGCTGTGCTGCTGGCGCTCCAGCAGTTCGTGCTTGCGCAGCACCGGCAGGCTTGCCAAGGCCGCGCGCGACGTGATGGTGGCGGGGTCGATGCCGCGCAACTGCTCGGCGATGGCAGGCGCACGCGCAATGGCCCGGGCGATCGCGGCGGGCAGGGCGGCCATCAGCTCGCGCTCGCGTTGCTCGGGCGCTCTGGTTTCCAGAACATCGAAAAACTCGGACATGGGATCGCACCCTCTCGTATGCCAGGAATCACGCCAGCCAGCGCTTGCGCCGGCGGTAGAACTTGTTGTCGCGGAAACTCTTGCGTTCGCCGCTGGATATGCCCAGGTAGAACTCCTTCACGTCCTCGTTCTGGGCCAGGTCGGCGGCGGCGCCGTCCATCATTACGCGGCCGTTTTCAAGGATGTAGCCGTAGTCGGCATAGCGCAGCGCGATATTGGTGTTCTGCTCGGCCAGCAGGAAGCTGACGCGCTCGCGCTGGTTCAGGTCGCGCACGATCTCGAAGATCTCTTCGACGATCTGCGGCGCCAGGCCCATGGAGGGCTCGTCCAGCAAAATCATGTTGGGGTTGGCCATCAGCGCGCGGCCGATGGCGGTCATCTGCTGTTCGCCGCCCGAGGTGTAGCCGGACTGGCTGGTGCGGCGCTGCTTCAGGCGCGGAAAATACTGGTAGACGCGCTCCAGCGCCGCCGCGGTGTCGCCGCGGCTCATGCTGCGCGTATAGGCGCCTGTCAGCAGGTTTTCCTCGATGGTCAGGTGGGCAAAGCAGTGCCGGCCTTCCATCACCTGCACCACGCCGCGCTTGACCAGCTCCGCCGGCGACAGCTTTTCGATACGCTGGTCGCGGTACTGGATATGGCCCTTGGTGACGTCGCCGCGCTCGCCCTTGAGCAGGTTCGAGATGGCGCGCAAGGTGGTGGTCTTGCCCGCGCCGTTGGCGCCGAGCAAGGCCACGATCTTGCCTTCCGGCACTTGCAGGGAAACACCCTTGAGCACCAGGATCACGTGGTTGTAGATCACCTCGATGCCGTTCACGTCGAGCAGCACCTTGGGGGTGTCTGTCGTGGCAGCAATATTGGCGTCGTTCATAAAGGTTCCTGCGGTGTGGCGACTGCCAGTCCCAAGGGACGGCAGCCGGTTCGTATCAACATCCTCTGCATCTGCGGTACCTGCGCCGCATGCAGCCGGCGCGGCTCAAGCGGGGCCGCCGCGGAGCCGGCTTTGCCGGTCCGCGCGCGGCGCCCCTTGGGGGGAGGCACCGCAGGTGCGTCGGGGGGACTACTCACACTTGCGGGGCGTGATGTTCTTTTCCTTCGCGTACTTGGCGGCGCCTTCCTTCACCATGGGGTCCAGGATGGTCTTGTCCGACTGATACCAATCGGAGACCACCTTGAACTTCGCGCCGTCCCACTGCACGATGCGGGCCCAGTCGTCGCCCTTGTGGTTGCTGCACGAGGTCTTGACCGGACGCATGATCTGGCCGAAGCCCAGCTTGTCGAGCTTTTCCTGCGTCAGGTTCAGGTTCTCGAAGCCCCAGCGCACCTGCTCGGGCGTCAGCGCCTTGCCCTTGCCGTACTTCTCTTGCGCGGTGCGGATCGCTTCCACCTGCAGCATCGAGATCATCATGCCGCGGGTATGCGCGATGGTGCCCAGCGTGGTCTTGCCGGTCTTGTCCGCGCCCTGGCCCTTGTCGTAGACGAACTTCTTCAGATCGTCGTAGACCTTGTCGTGCTCGGCGCCGCTGTTGTGGATGGTGATGGCGTTGTAGCCCTTGGCGACATCGCCCAGGTCCTTCACGTCGCCTTCGGAGCCGGCCCACCAGATCGCGTACATCTTGTCCCGCGGATAGCCGCTGGCCTGGGCTTCGCGGATGGCGGTCGGCGTCATGATGCCGGCGCTCCACAGCAGCACGTAGTTGGGACGCGCCTGGCGGATCTGCAGCCAGGTGGACTTCTGTTCCACGCCGGGGGCGGTCACTGGATAGAGCACCAGCTCGAAGCCTTCCTTGGCCGCGCGCTTCTGCAGCAGGGGGATCGGCTCCTTGCCGTACGGCGAGTCATGGTAGACCAGGGCGATCTTCTTGCCCTTGAGCTTGTCCATGCCGCCTTCTTTCTTGGCGATGTCCTGGATCATCACGTCGGCCGCGGTCCAGTACGTGCCGAGCAGCGGGAAGTTCCATTCGAACACGCTGCCGTCGACCGACTGCGACAGGCCGTAGCCCATCGTTTCAACCGGCACCTTGTCGACCATGGCCTTGTCGCTGACGGCGAAGGTGATGCCGGTGGACTGGGTGTCGAAGCCCGATGCGCCGGTGCCCTTGCCCTTAAGGCGCTCGTAGCATTCCACGCCGCGGTCGGTGGCGTAGGCGGTTTCGCACTCTTCGTACGTGATCTTGACGCCGTTGACGCCGCCATCGCGTTCGTTGACCAGCTTCAGGTAGTCCAGCTTGCCGTCGGCCCAGGGAATGCCCAGGGGTGCGAAGGACCCGGTGCGATACACCAGCAACGGAACGAACTGCTCTTCCGCCGCCATTGCCGGCGTGGCCACGGCGCCCGCGGCGCCGGCTGCGGCCATCAAAGCTGCCGCCAACTTCAGGTTAAGACGCTTCATCTCCATTTACCTCCTGCGTGGTGCTTGGGTCAGTAAACCCTGGGACACCGGGATTGGCCCGGTCTTGAGCCGGGTATTCAGGGCGGGTCCGGGGCGCTTGTGCCGCCGCGGACCGCGGAAATCAATGCGAAATCAGTGAGGGAAGGGCCAGATGCGCAGCTTCTCTTTGCCGATGCTCCATAGCCTGGCCAGCCCATGCGGTTCGGCGATCAGGAAGAACACGATCAGCGCGCCGAACACCATGTGTTCGATGTGCGCCGCCGTGTCTACCGACAGTGGAATGCCCAGCGCGTGCGGAATGTTGGACAGGGCCACCGGCACTAGCACGATGAAGGCCGCGCCGAAGAAGCTGCCGATGATGGAGCCCAGCCCGCCGATGATGACCATGAACAGCAACTGGAACGAACGCGTCAGGTCGAACGCCAGCGGCTCCCAGGAGCCCAGGTGGATGTAGCCCCACAAGGCCCCGGCCACGCCGACGATGAACGAGCTGACCGCGAAGGCCGTGAGCTTGGCGTACATGGGGCGGATGCCGATGACGGAGGCCGCCACGTCCATGTCGCGGATCGCCATCCATTGGCGGCCGATGGCGCCGCGCACCAGGTTCTTGGCCAGCAGGCTGAAGACGACGACCAGGATCAACACGAACAGGTACTTCTCCAGCGCGCTCTGCACCGGCAAACCGAAGGCGGTCAGCGGCGGCACCGAGACGTTGCCGGACGACGAGTAGTTGGTGAAGAAGGGGATGCGCAGGAACGCCCAGTCCACGAAGAACTGCGCGGCCAGCGTCGCCACCGCCAGGTACAGGCCGCGGATGCGCAGGCTGGGTATGCCGAAGATCACGCCGACGATGGTGGCGAAAAAGCCGCCCAGCAGGATCTGGATAATCAGCGGCATGCCGGGAAAGCGCACGCCGAAGTTCCAGGCCGCGTAGGCGCCCACCGCCATGAAGGCGCCGGTGCCCAGCGAGATCTGGCCGCAATAGCCCACCAGGATGTTCAGGCCCACGGCGGCCAGCGCCAGGATCAGGAACGGAATCAGGATGGCGCGCAGCAGGTAGTCGCTGGCCATGGCCGGGATGGCGACGAAGGCCACTGCAAGCAGCAGCCAGATGAAGATGCGGTCCTGGCGGATCGGGAAGATCTGCTGGTCAGCGCGATAGCTGGTCTTGAATTGGCCGTTTTCGCGATAGAACATGTTTTTATCCTAGAGGGCCTGTGGGCTCAGACACGGTCGATGATCTTCTCGCCGAACAGCCCTTGCGGACGGAACAGCAGGAACACCAGCGCCAGCACATAGGCGAACCAGATTTCGATACCGCCGCCTACCAGCGACCCCAGATAGACCTCGGACAGCTTTTCGCCCACGCCGATGATCAGGCCGCCCAGGATGGCGCCCGGCACCGAGGTCAGCCCGCCCAGGATCACCACCGGCAGCGCCCGCAGCGCCGCGGTGGACAGCGTGAACTGCACGCCGAACTTCGAACCCCAGATGATCCCGGCCACCAGCGCCACCAGCCCCGCCACGCTCCAGACGATCACCCAGATGCGGTTCAGCGGAATGCCGATGGATTGCGCGGCCTGGTGGTCGTCGGCCACCGCGCGCAGGGCGCGGCCGGTCGAGGTGTACTGGAAGAACAGCGCCAGCGCGGCCACCAGCAGGGCAGCGATCACCGCCGCTGTCAGGTCTTCCAGGTTGATCAGCAAGCCGCCCTCGAAGACCGAATCCAGGATCATCAGCGGATCCTTGGGCATGCCCACGTTGATGGAATACACCGAACTGCCGAAGGTGATCTGGCCCAGGCCATCCAGGAAGTAGCTGATGCCCAGCGTCGCCATCAGCAGGGTGGTGGCTTCCTGGTTGACCAGGTGGCGCAGCACGAAGCGTTCGATGGCGACCGCCAGCAGGAACATCACGATGGCGCTGACGATGAAGGCCAGCACGTTGGCCAGGATCATGTTGTCAAAGCCGAACCAGCGCGGCAGCCATTCCGAGAAGCGCGCCATGGACAGCGCGGCGACCAGCACCATCGCGCCCTGTGCGAAGTTGAAGACGCCGGATGCCTTGAAGATCAGCACGAAGCCCAGGCCGATCAGCGCATACAGCATGCCGCTCATCAGGCCGCCGAATAAGGTCTCTAGAAAAAATCCCATGTCTGTCCGCCTTAGTGCGACACGCCGAGGTAGGCGCGGATGACGTCTTCGTTTGCGCGGACCTCGTCCGGCTTGCCGTCGCCGATCTTCTTGCCGTAGTCCAGCACCACCACGCGATCCGAGATGTCCATGACCACGCCCATGTCGTGCTCGATCAGCACGATGGTGGTGCCGAACTCGTCGTTCACGTCCAGGATGAAGCGGCTCATGTCCTGCTTCTCTTCGATGTTCATGCCGGCCATCGGCTCGTCCAGCAACAGCAGGCGCGGCTCCATCGCCAGTGCGCGGCCCAGGTCCACGCGCTTTTGCAGGCCGTAGGGCAGGCGGCCGACAGGCGTCTTGCGGTAGGCCTGGATTTCCAGGAAGTCGACGATGTTCTCGACGAACTCGCGATGCTGGATCTCTTCGCGCTCGGCCGGGCCCAGGCGGAAGGCCTGCGCCAGCAACCCGCACTTCATGCGCAGGTTGCGGCCGGTCATGATGTTGTCCAGCACGCTCATGCCCTTGAACAGCGCCAGGTTCTGGAAGGTGCGGGCGATGCCCATTTCGGCGGCGCGGCGCGGATTCATGCGCGAGAAGCGCTCGCCGCGGAACTCGATGCCGCCTTGCTGCGGCGTGTAGACGCCGTTGATGACGTTGAGCATCGAGCTCTTGCCGGCGCCGTTGGGGCCGATGATGGCGCGGATCTCGTGTTCGCGCACATTGAAGGAAATGTCCGTCAGCGCCTTCACGCCGCCGAAGGACAGCGAGATATTCTGCATGTCCAGCATGACGTCGCCGATGCGCTGGTCGCGGTCGTTGTTGCTCATGATCTCTACGCGGCCTTGGCGGTGATGGCGGGGAAGGTCTTGACCGGGCGGATCTTCAAGTCCGCCGAGATCTTGCCGGTGCGTCCGTCTTCGAATTTCACTTCGGTCTCGATGAACTGCGACTGCTTGCCGCCGAACAGCGCGTCGATCAGCACGCCGTACTTCTGCGCGATGAAGGCGCGGCGCACCTTGCGCGTGCGGGTCAGCTCGTCGTCGTCCGGATCCAGTTCCTTGTGCAGGATGAGGAAGCGGCTGATCTGCGAGGCCGACAGCTTGGGATCGGTGGCCAGGTCGGCGTTGACCTGTTCCACGCATTCCGCGATCAGCTGGTAGACCTCGTCCTTGGACGCCAGGTCGGTGTAGCCGGCATAGGGCATGCCGCGGCGTTCGGCCCAGTTGCCCACGGCTTCCAGGTCGATATTGATGAAGGCGCACACGTCTTCGCGGTTGGCGCCGAAGGCCACCGCTTCCTTGATGTGCTGGAAGAACTTAAGCTTGTTCTCGATGTACTTGGGCGCGAACAGGCTGCCGTTGGCGAGCTTGCCCACGTCCTTGGCGCGGTCGATGATCTTGAGCTGGCCGTCGGTGTCCAGATAGCCTGCGTCGCCCGTGTGGAACCAGCCATCGGCGCTGCGCGCTTCGGCGGTCGCTTCGGGGTTGCGGTAGTACTCCTTGAACAGGCCTGGGCTCTTGACCAGGATCTCGCCGTTGTCGGCCACGCGGATCTCCACGCCGTCGACGGGCGGGCCCACCGTGTCGTCACGCACCTGGCCGTCGGGCTGCACGCAGACGAAGACCGAGGTTTCCGTGGAGCCATAGAGCTGCTTGAGGTTGATGCCGATGGAGCGGTAGAACACGAACAGGTCGGGGCCGATGGCCTCGCCCGCGGTGTAGGCCACGCGTACCCGGCTCATGCCCAGCGCGTTGCGCAGCGGACCGTAGATCATCATGTTGCCCAGCGCGTAGCGCAGGCGGTCCCAGGCGCTGACTTGTTCGCCGTCCAGGATCCTGGTGCCCACGCGGCGCGCGAGCTTCATGCAGGCCGCGAACAGCTTGCGCTTGATCAGCCCCGCGTCTTCCATGCGGATCATCACATGCGTCAGCAGGCCTTCCAGCACGCGCGGCGGCGCGAAGTAATAGGTGGGGCCGATGTCGCGCATGTCGATCGACACGGTGTCAGGCGATTCGGGATGGTTCACCGTAAAGCCCGTGACCAGCAGCTGCGTGTACGAGAACATGTTCTGGCCGATCCAGGCAGGCGGCAGATAGGCCAGCACGTCTTCCTGGTCGGTCAGCTTTTCCATTTCGGACACGGCGCGCGCGCGGTCGATCAGCGCATGGTGCGTGAGCACCACGCCCTTGGGCTTGCCGGTGGTGCCCGACGTATAGAACATGGCGGCCGGATCATGCGGCTGCACGGCGGCGACGGCCTGGTCGAAGAAGCCGGGATGCTGCGCAGCGTATTCGCGGCCCAGTTCCTCCAGCTGTTCATACGAACGCAGCATCGGGTCGGTGTAATGGCGCAGGCCGCGCGGATCGTCGTACACCACGTGCTGCAAGGCAGGGCATTGCTCGCGGACTTCGAGCATCTTGTCGACCTGTTCCTGGTCTTCGACGATGGCCACGGTGATCTCGGCGTCCTGCAACACGTAGACCATTTCCTGGGCGACGGCGTCCTGGTAGAGCGGCACCGGTATGGCGCCCAGCGACTGCGCGGCCATCATGGCCATGTACAGGCGCGGGCGGTTTTCGCCGATGACGGCCACGTGCATGCCGGGCTTGATGCCCAGCGCGGCCAAGCCATGCGCGACGTGCCGGACATGCTCCGCCACTTCGGACCACGTAAGGGTTTGCCAGATCCCCAGATCTTTTTCGCGTATGGCGGGCCGCGACCCGCGAACGCTGGCATGCGTGAACAGCAGCGCCGGAAAGGTATCCAGCGCAGCCGGCATCCGTGCAGATGCGGGCGGTGTATGTGCCACGATGTCTCCTCCGGTTTGGGCGCATCGGGCCAGGAGTCCGCGTAAGCGGCGGTGGCGATGAAGCGCTTGACCAGTTGGTTTTAGATTTACGGCAGGAGTTAAGGTATAAGGTTGGGTTGCTACCAACTGTCACCATCGCGACATTCAAGGAACTTTTAGGGTATTCCCGATGCAGCTAGCCGACTCCCTGCAACTCGCCGCCGCCTGGTTTCGCGTGCTCAGCCGCGATCAGCAAGAACGCGTCGAGCGGGACCTGACCGTGCAGCAGGTGGTTGCCGGGTCGATCATAGAGCGCAAAGGTGAACTCGCACAGGCTTGGATAGGCGTGCTGGCGGGGCTGGTCAAGGTTTCGGTGGGTAACGCCGAAGGCAAGGTGGCTTCGCTGACCGGCGTGCCTGCCGGCGGCTGGATAGGCGAAGGCTCGCTGCTCAAGCGCGAGATCCGCAAGTACGACATCGTTGCGCTGCGGGATTCAGTGGTGGCGCGCCTGCCGGCCGCCACCTTCGACTGGCTGCTGGACAGCAGCATTCCGTTCAACCGCTATCTGCTCCACCAATTGAACGAACGCGTGGCGCAGTTCATCGGCAAGGCGGAGTACGACCGTCTGCTGGATCCGGACGCGCGCGTGGCCCGCTGCCTGGCCGAGCTCTTCAACCCTTTGCTGTATCCCGGCATGGGCATGCGCCTGACGATTACGCAGGAAGAGGTAGGCTATCTGGCCCGGGTGTCGCGCCAGCGCGCCAACCAGGCGCTGCGCAAGCTGGAAGAGGCGGGCTTGCTCAATGTGGAGTACGGCGCGGTTCGGGTGCTGGATCTGGACGGCCTGAAGCAATACGGATCGGACCGCGACGTGGTCGAAGGCGAGCCGGCCTAGGGTGTCGGCCGTTGGACGAAAAAAAGCTTGACGATAAATAGCGCGCTATTTAATATTGCGCAATGAAATCCCGATCCAAACCCAAAGCGGCATTCAACCCGCTGCTGCTGGACAACCAGTTGTGTTTCGCCCTGTATGCGACCTCGCTGGCGATGAACAAGGCGTATCGGAAGTTGCTGCGAGGGCTGGACCTGACCTATCCGCAGTACCTGGTGATGCTGGTGCTTTGGGAGGGCGACGAAATTACGGTGACGGATATCGGCGAGCGCCTGTTCCTGGATTCCGCGACGTTGACGCCGTTGCTCAAGCGGCTGGAAGCGGCGGGCCTGGTGACGCGTCAGCGCGCGGTGGAAGACGAGCGCCAGGTGATCGTCGGGCTGACCCGCCAGGGCCGCGAGCTACGCGCGCAGGCGGAAGCGGTGCCGCATTCCATCGCCGACGCCGCGCAGTGTTCGCTCGAAGAGGCGCAAGGTATGATGAAAACGCTGCACGCGCTGCGGCAGAAGCTGACCTCAAGTCTTTGAAGTGGCGGGCAATGCCCGCTATCGTTAGGTTAAATAAATAGTGCACTATTTAATATTGCACTATTTAATTAGTAAGGGCCATGGTGGGGTGTACCCACCGGTGCCTGGCAGTCCAACCTCCATTTCCATAAAAGGAAACGCATCATGTCTATCGAAAAAGTCCTCTACCGCGCTCATGCGCACGTTACCGGCGGCCGTGAAGGCACGGGCGCCACGGACGACGGCAACCTGAACGTCAAACTGACCACGCCGAAGGAACTGGGCGGCGCGGGTGCGGCGGGCACCAATCCGGAACAGCTGTTCGCGGTGGGCTATTCGGCATGCTTCATGGGCGCCATGAAATTCGTCGCCGGCCGCGACAAGATCGCCATGCCGTCGAATGCGACGATCGACGGCGCTGTTGGCATCGGTCCTATTCCTACGGGGTTCGGGATCGAAGTCGAATTGAAGATTTCGTTGCCGGGGATGGAGCGGGCCGAGGCGGAGAAGCTGGTGGCTGCGGCGCATATCGTTTGCCCTTATTCGAATGCTACGCGTGGGAATATTGACGTGACGTTGACGATTGTTTGATCGTTGCTTGATGTTCTAGTGGCGGGCGGCCTTGTTCGTAGGCCGCCCGTCGTCGCGTGCGGCGTGGCGGCTCGCGCCCACGATCGCGGTCCGGAGCGTTCGCTCCGGACTTCCCCTTCGTCATCCTCGTTGCCGCCTGCGGCGGCTGCCTTCGGATTCCCTCGGGCGCATCGAGGTTGCGAGCCGCCACGCCGCACGCGACGACGGGCTACGTGTGTCTTGGTTCGCTGCGCTGCTAGATCCGTGGTCAGTATCGAATCTTGTGCTGCCCGTCATTTATGGCCGCGCGGGCGGCCATAAATGACATACGTGATTTTTGAAATTTCGATAGTGCTCGCTGTCGCGCATGTGGACAGTTGTTTTCTGATGGCATCGCCGTCCAGGGGGGGCGGTGATGGGCGGCGCGCGTTGGGCAATGGCTTGCGCACGCAGAGGGTCTCGCGCGCGCCGCCCATCCAGCATCGGAGTTGAAATGTAGATGCCGGGCTGAGCTGAATAGACGTTATGCGGTAGCCATTACGCGCAGCGCCATCACGCGACGCAAGACACCGCGTAAGCCCCAAGAGGCCGCCCGCGCGGCCGGCCTGGGGCGGGCCCCGCAAGACACGCCACCACACCCCGATGCGGAAAAAAACGCCAAGCACACCGCTCGCCCCAGCGCCCGTGAAAATTCAGATAACGCAGCCTGCCGCGTCGGGGACTCGCGCTGCGCGGGGCGTCGATAAGCCCGAGGG
>NZ_JCBAMT010000138.1:0-11005 GCF_059760445.1 Achromobacter sp. D7-1
GCGCAAGGTGCCGGGCGGCGTCTTCAACCAGAGCGCTTACGCGCCTACCGGCTTGCCATCCGTCCGGCGCACCACCACCGTCGCGGAACGGGCGTCGCCGCCGCCTGCGCGCAGGGTGTTCCACGTCTTATCCGGGTGCTGGATGTTGATGAAGAACGTGGTCAGGTCCGGCGTGTAGGCGATACCGGTGATCTCGCAGCCCAGCGGGCCGACCAGGAAGCGCTTGGATTCGCCGGTCTTCTGGTCGATGTAGTACATCGAGTTATTGCCGAAGAAGTCCGTGGTTGAAGCGCTGGTGCCCGCGTCGGTCTGGACCCACAGGCGGCCCTTGGGGTCGACGCGGATGCCGTCGGGGCTGGAGAAGGTGTCGCCATTGACGTTGCCGGTCAGGTTGGCGGCCACGCCGTCGGCCTTGTCGCGGCCGGCCAGCAGCAGCAGGTCCCACTCGAAGGTGGTGGCCAGCGGCGAATCGCCGCGCTCGTGCCAGCGGATGATGTGGCCGTGCGAGTTGCTGACGCGCGGGTTGGCGGCGCTGGTGCGCTTGCGGCTGCCGTTGTTGGTCAGCGTGCAGTACACGGTCTTGTCCACGCCCACCGTGATCCACTCGGGGCGGTCCATCAGCGTGGCGCCGGCGACGCGGGCGGCGGCCCCGGTGTTGACCAGCACGTCGGCTTGCGTGTTGAAGTTGATGAGCTTGCCGGTGATCACGGTGCCGCTGGCGACCTGCGTGAAGTTGCCCGGGTCGGTGGCGCCGGCGGTCAGATTGTTCTTGCCCACCGTCAGTTCCACCCAATTGCCGCTGCCGTCGTCGTTGAAGCGCGCGGCGTACAGCGTGCCTTCGTCCAGCAGGCCCATGTTGGCGGCGCGGTTGGCCGGGTCGTAGGGCTTGGTGGGGATGAACTTGTAGATGCAGCCGGGCGTGGTGTCGTCGCCCATGTAAAAGGCGACGCGGTTGTTCTCGTCCAGCATGAAGGCCGTGTTTTCGTGGCTGAAGCGGCCCATCGCGGTGCGCTTGACGGCGGTCGAGTCCGGGTTCTGCGGATCGATTTCCACCACCCAGCCGTAGCCTTCATCGGCCGGCTTGCCGGCGTCGCCGGTCTTGTAGTGGTAGTTGTTGAGCGTTTCTTCGCAGGTCAGGTAGGTGCCCCAGGGCGTGTCGCCGCTGGAACAGTTGTTCAGGGTGCCGACGACGGTGTCGCCGACCACGGCCTTGGCCGGGCCGCTGACGTTGTAGACGGTGTTGCCGGTGTAGCGCTTGTTGTAGCGCGAGTCGGTCTTGACGGCCCATGCGCCGTTGGCGCTACGGGCGATTTCGACGACGGATACGCCGACGTTGGACAGGCGGGTCTTCACGCCTTCGACGTTCTGGTCCAGGGTCTCGTCGTCCAGCGCTTCGTGGTTCAGCACCAGCAGGCCGCCCTGGTTGGGATCGACGCCGGGCAGGGCATAGAAGTGCATGCCGTCGTGCTGGCCGCCGGACTGGGTCTCGGTGGCGGGATAGGACTGCGGTACGCCAGCGTAGCCGGCCGAGCCGATCATGCACTTGTCGCCGGCGGAATACAGCACTTCGGCGACGTAACCGGCAGGCACGGTGACGGTGTCGGCGACGATCTTGTCGGCCAGCGGGGTGAACGTGACGGAGTAGTCGGGGCCGGGGGGCGGCTTGGTTTCGCCGCCCTCGCCAGGCTGGGTGCCAGGGGAATCGTCGTCGTCATCGTCGCTGCCGCCACAGGCGGTCAGCAGGGTCGATGCGCCGAACACGGACAACATTGACAGGCCGAAGCTGTTCTTCAGCAAAGTGCGGCGCTGGGGATTCGCGGCGACGATCTCGTCGAACATCTGCCCGGGCACGGTGACCTCGTCCTGGGCTTCGCGATAGGGAGCGCGCAATTTATCAGTCAAGTAGGACATTCCAACCTCATAGTGTCGCGAACGAGTCGCTCAGTTGTCTGTAAGCAAAACGAAAGCGAGGTTAAAGGTCGGTCGTTACAAAGGGGTGACGATAGTGTGAAGTCCTTGCTGTGGTCTGTGTAGTCCGCCGCCTGGCCGAGTCGCGGCTTGACTCGCGGCCGAGGCGGCGGCTGCGCGTGGCTTAGCCTCGCGGTCCGACGATGGGCGTTACGTCCAGCACGTACATCTGGCGTTCGCCCTCATGCACGGAGTCGATGCAGACCTGCGTGCCGTCGCGGCTCCAGCGCGGATGCAGGTCGCAGCGGTTTTCCTTGGACAGATGGGGATCGGCGTAGAAGCTGCCCAGCGCGTGGCGCAGGCCGGTCTGCATGTCGTAGAGGAACAGGATGCGTTCGTGCGTGGTCGAGTCCGGATAGGTGTCGCTCAGCAGCCAGCGCGTGTTCACCGGCGAGTAGGTCATGTGGCCGTTCTCCGTCAGCACGCCGTCGCCCACCACCTGGACCGCGCCGCCGGGCGCGTCGCGGTAGAGGTGGTAATGGATGCTGCCGTCATGCGGACCCCAGACGATGATCGTATGGTCATCGCGCCACAGCGGATGCGAGATCTGATATTCGGATTTCTCGTAATCGAAGGTGCCGACCGCGCTGGGATCGAAGTCGTCGGCCAGTTGCGGCAGCGGGTGGTCGGAGCATTCCAGCAGGCGCATGTCGCTGCCGTCCGCGTTCATGGTGATTAGGCGGTGCAGGAAGCAGGTCTCGTCCTTCACGCGTTCTGTCCAGCGGTGCAGGAACAGGATGCGCGAGGACGAGGGATTGATCTCGATATGGCTGACCCAGTGGATGGCGCGTTCCATCGAGTCGCGCGGATGGAAGTTGCGCAGGTCGGCATAGCTGACCAGCAGGCGGTGCGCGCCGCTCTCCAGATCCATGCCGTGGATGCCGTCGTCGGCTGGGGCGTTGCTCACCGGGCCGGGCGCGTGTTCGCTGTAGCCGATGGTCTCGTGCGTGATGTAGAGGCGACGGTAGTCCACGCAGAGCGCGTAGCGGCTGTTGGGCGCGGCCACGTAGATGGGCAGCGGCAGATAGCGGGTCTGGCCGGTGGCGACGTTGTGGACGGCGGAGCGAAAGCCCGGATAGAAGCCGCTGTCGTCGTCGCGGCGGCAGTTGTAGATCATCTGCGGCTCGGCCTCGCCGTCCAGCCATTGCAGCTGGCAGCCCATCTGCCAGTTCCAGGCCGTGGTGTTGCCCACGGCGTGGTAGCGGTCGCCATCCTGCAGGTCGAAGTAGCCCACTTCCGCGCTCAGTTCGGGCGTGAGCGGCGCGTCCTTGAATGGCGTGCGGTTGGCCAGCAGATAGCGGCCGTCGCGATGCCAGACGGTCTTGTTGTAGTAGCCGAAGAAATGGTGGTGCGGCGTGGCGCCCAGGCGGCGGCAGGCGATGGGCGTGGCGAGCATGCGGTTCATGGATGGCGGGGTAGAGATAAAGTCGGAAAGAAAAAGGGCGGCGCTGGCGCCGCCCCAGGCAGGCGTTCAGCCCGCGGTGATGTGTTCGGTCTCGATGACCTTGTTCCAGCGGGCCCGTTCGCGTTCGACGAACTCGCGCGCTTCGGCGGGGCTGTTGCCCACCGGCGTCATGCCCAGGCGTTCCAGGCCGTCGCGGAAGGCGGGGTCGGCGTAGATGCGGCGCAGGTCGGCGCTGATTTTTTCGACCAGCGCGTCCGGCACGTCCTTGCTGGCGGCCAACGTCGTCCACGAGGTGACCGTCAAGCCGGGCAGGCCGGCTTCGGCGGCGGTGGGCACATCGGGCAGGGCGGGCGAGCGGGTGGCGCCGGTAATGGCCAGCGCCTTCAGCTTCTTGGCCTGGATGTAGCCGATGGTGGTGGGCACGTTCTCGAACAGCAACTGGATCTGGCCGCCCAGCAGATCGTTGGTGGCGGCTGAACTGCCACGGTACGGGATGTGCACGATGGGCGCCTGCGCGGCCATCTTGTAGAGCTCGCCGACCATATGCACGGACGAACCCACGCCGGCCGAGCCGAAGTGCAGCGTTTCCGGCTTGGCCTTTGCCAGTGCGGTGAGTTCGGCCAGGGTGTTGGCTTCCAGCGCGGGATTGGCCACCACCACGTGCGGCATCTCGGCCACGATGGTGATCAGCTTCAAATCGCGGGCGGGCTGGTAGTTGAGGTTCTTGTAGACCCCGTAGGTGGCGTGCAGGCCGATGGAGCCGAGCAGCAGGGTATAGCCGTCCGGTCCGGAGTCGGCGACGAACTTGCCGCCGATATGGCCGCCGGCGCCGGGACGGTTTTCCACCACCACCGACTGGCCATAGAGTTTGCCCAGGTGCTCGGCCAGCAGGCGGCCCTGGATGTCGGAGCTGCCGCCCGCGGTGAAGGGCACGATGATGCGCACCGGCCGGTCGGGATAGTTGGCTTGCGCGTGCGCAGCCAGCGACAGCGTCGCTGCCGTCACGCTCAGACACAGCGTTTGCAGGAGGTGGCGCCAGGAGCGGCGGAGGTTCATGTGGGTTCCCCTGGGAGGTTGGATAGTGCGGGGGCGCATCTGGCGGCGCCCTTGGGAAAACCAGTGTAGGAGTCTGCGGGTATTTGAAAAAATTCTTTTTTCAACATAGGCTATGCAGAATTGCCATACATTGCCCCTGCCCCAGCCCATGAGCCGACCGCTGAATTTCCGCCAGATCGAAGCCTTCCACGCGGTCATGCTGGCAGGCACCACTACGGGCGCCGCGCAGATGCTGCGCACCACCCAGCCTTCGGTCAGCCGCCTGCTGGCGCAGGTGCAGCAGGCCAGCGGCCTGAAGCTGTTCGACATGGAGCGCGGACGCTTGAGGCCCACGCGGGAGGCCAAGGACTTGTTCGATACCGTCCAGCGCCATTTCGTGGGGCTGGAGCGTATCGAGGATCGCGTCGCGGCGATGCGGCGCAGCGGCAGCGGCGTGCTGCGGTTGGCCTGCACCCCGGCGCTGGGCCTGGGCGTGCTGCCGGGCGCGATCGAAACCTTCGCGCAGCGCTATCCCGACGTGCACATCAATATGCAGACCGTGGGCAGCCAGTATCTGCGCGAAGGGCTGCTGCACGGCACCTACGATGTGGTGGTGACCACGGCGCCGCTGGACGGCGCGCAGTTGGAAATGCAAAGCCTGCACGAAAGCGCCGCCGTCTGCGTGATGCGGCCCGATCATCCGCTCGCCGCGCAGCCGTCCGTCGGCATCATGGACCTGGACGGGCGGCGTCTGCTGGTGTTGAACGCCGATGACGACGTCTATCTGCAACTGCGCGGCGCCATGCAGCAACACCAGGCGCAGCCCGCCTCGGAAATCGAGACCACGTATTCGTCCACCATCTGCGCGCTGGCCGCCGCCGGCAGCGGCCTGGGCGTGGTCAATCCCTACATCGCCGCCGTGTTCGCGGACCGCTTGGCGATACGGCCGTTCACGCCGCGCCTGCCGGTCCGCGTCAGCATGGCTTATCCGGCGCAGACCGCGCCGTCGTCGGTGACGGAGGCTTTTGTGGAGATCCTGGCGCGCGGATTCCAGGCGTTGCCCGGCGCGGCCTGAGCGCCGCGCGGGCGGCGTCCGGGCTCGCGTATCATCTTGCCATCGCGCCGGGAGGGCTTAGCTCTTGCGGTTCTCGTAAGAAGTATCCAGCACGTCATCTTCTGGGGTGATGATGCCGGGTTCGCCGGGTTCCGCAATGGCGCGTCCGCGCCGCGGCATGCCGGCGACCTCCTTGCTGTGGTCCGCCATCGGCAGCACTTCGGTGCCTTTGCGCGGGTCGATGGCGACGGGTTGTTCCGTTTCGGCGGTTTTGGCCGCCTGCGGATCGGGGGCGGTTTTCAACATGATGTCTGCTCCGCTTGCGGGCGTCCCAGGATGGCGACGCGCCTGGTTGCCACTTCCATCTTAGGACGGCACGCAGGCCCGGGAGCAGGAATGGCTGTCACGTTTGCAAGGGGCTGTTGCAGGAGCCCGACCCTTATAATTTCCAGCGCCCTGCGGTTTGCCGCCAGCCGCCCGGTTTCTCACTTTTCCTACGCCTACCTTGACTGAATCCGTCGAACGCTCCGTCCATGCTGAACTCGTTGCCGTGCTGGTCGCCGTCACCAACGGCGAGCCGCGGGTACTGACGACCGACGATGCGCGCGCCTTGCCGGCCGGTCCCTTCGAACTGTCGCACCGTTCCTTGCAGGCCGGCTTGCGCGCCTGGGTGGAGCAGCAGACCCATCACCCGCTGGGTTATGTGGAGCAGCTCTACACCTTCGCTGATGGCGACCGTTCCGATGAGTCGGGCGCGCGCGTCATGTCGGTCAGTTACCTGGGCCTGACGCGCGAGGCCGGCGAGACCGGCGTGGCGCAGGTCGGCTGGCAGGACTGGTATCGCTACTTCCCCTGGGAAGACCGGCGCGCGGGCACGCCCGCGCTGGTGGAGGAAATGATCGTGCCGCGCCTGGCCGCCTGGTGCGAAGACAGTTCCGATGCGGCCGTGCGCATGCGCCGCCGCCAGCGCGCCGCCATCACCTTCGGGCTGGACGGCTCGCCGTGGAACGAGGACATGGTGCTGCAGCGCTACGAGCTGTTGTTCGAGGCCGGGCTGGTGCCCGAAGCCGCGCGGCGCGGGAACAAGGGCGCCGTGGTGCCGGGCGAACCTATGCGCCACGACCATCGCCGCATCCTCGCCACCGGCATTGCCCGGCTGCGCGCCAAGATTAAATACCGGCCCGTGGTGTTCGAATTGATGCCGGCGCAGTTCACCTTGCTGCAATTGCAGCTGGCCGTGGAAGCGCTGGCCGGACGTGCCCTGCACAAGCAGAATTTCCGCCGCCTCATCGAGCAGCAGGCGCTGGTCGAAGAAACCGGTGAAATGGCCACAGGCACGGCCGGCAGG
Source organism: Achromobacter sp. D7-1 (assembly GCF_059760445.1). Taxonomy (NCBI): domain Bacteria; kingdom Pseudomonadati; phylum Pseudomonadota; class Betaproteobacteria; order Burkholderiales; family Alcaligenaceae; genus Achromobacter; species Achromobacter sp. D7-1. Next base: position 6,811 of record NZ_JCBAMT010000138.1, read on the forward strand.
CCGGCCAAGCTGTTCCGCTTCCGCCGCGACGTGCTGCTGGAGCGTGCTATTGCGGGGAGCAAATTGCCGCTGTCGCGGGCGATGTGACAGGCGGATGCGTCATGGGCTTGCGAGTCCAGCTTACCCGACGTGGGGAGGTTCAGCGATTCTCGCGGGTGTGCCACAGCCGCAGCACGTAGACGATCGAGTCCTGAATTTCGTACTGGACTTCGTACTCTCCCACCAGAATTCTCCTTACCTCCCGCGGTTCGAACTGAAACAGTTGCTCGCCGATGCGCGGGTTGGTCAACAGGATGGTTGGAGCCTTGGTCAGCGCCTGCACGGCCCGAGCGGCAGCGGGCTTGTTTACTGGGGCAAGAAATTCATACATGCGCGCTAAGTCGGCAAGCGCTTTGCTGGTCCACTTGAGCGCCATCAACGTGGCACCGGCAGGGGCTCGTCAGTACTCAGGCTCTCTGCCCATGCCTGCACGGCCAGATGGTCAATGACGCGGCCCGCGTCTACGTCGGCCAACGCTTCCTGGGTCAGCCGGTCGCGCTCTTCTTCTTGGGCGATCCAGGCGGAAAGCGCCTGCTTTACGATCCAGCCGCGCGAGCGTTCAAGCCGGGTGGCCATCTGATCTACCTTGTTGGCAAGAGGAAGCGGTACGTGTGCGGTCAGAACTTTGGTTGCTGCTGTCATGTTGCACCTTTTTTCGGAACTTGATCTTGCCTGCACCAGGCGACAGTGTGATCACGACGAGACGAATGTCAGACGTGATGACAGGTTCTGTGATCTCAAAATAATCATAGTGATTAAAATCTAATCGATCAAATCAACCATCCCAGGCTCGATAGTGGAACTCCACGTTCGGTTGATTTCGTGGCTGAACGCTTGACAAGCTTTATGCTCGTCTCTAGCATAATTACTGCGCAATCCCTGCGCGCCTTTTTTTAATCATTAAATACTCAAAATGAGCATTAAAGCCGCAGCGCCTGTGACCGTCGCCCGACTGGCCGTTCCTCCCTTGCCGGAAGTCATGCTGGAGCCGCTGGTGCGCGCGGCCTTGCTCGAGGATCTGGGGCGCGCCGGCGATCTGACTACCGATGCCATCGTGCCCGCCGACGCCACGGCGCAGACCCGCCTGGTCGCGCGCCAGGAGGGCGTGCTGGCCGGGCTGGACCTGGCGCGCCTGGCGTTTCGCGCCATGGACCCGGGCATCAAGTTCGAGGTCGCGCTGCGCGACGGCAGCGAATTGGGGCCGGGGGCGGAAATTGCCCGCATCAGCGGCAACGCCCGCGCCATGCTGACGGCCGAGCGCGTGGCGCTGAACTTCCTTTGCCATTTGAGTGGCGTGGCCAGCGCCACCGCGTCCATTGCCCGCGCCATCGAAGGCTACGGCGCCCGCGTCACCTGCACCCGCAAGACCATGCCGGGCCTGCGCGCGGTGCAGAAGTACGCGGTGCGGGTGGGCGGCGGCAGCAATCACCGCCATGGCCTGGACGACGCGGTGCTGATCAAGGATAACCACATCGCGCTGGCAGGCGGGGTCGCGACGGCGGTTGAGCGGGCGCGCGCCGGTATCGGCCATATGGTCAAGATCGAACTGGAAGTGGACACGCTGGAGCAGCTGGAAACGGCGCTGTCGCTGGGCGTGGACGTAGTGTTGCTGGACAACATGAGTCTGGACGACCTGCGCCGCGCGGTCGCCATGGCGCGCGGCCGCGCCATCACCGAGGCCTCGGGCCGCATCACGCCCGAAACCGCCGCCGCGGTAGCGGCCACCGGCGTGGACCAGATCGCGGTGGGCTGGATTACCCATAGCGCCAAGGTGCTCGACATCGGCCTGGACGCCTGAGCCTGTTCGCCGGCTTTCAGCCGGCATCGCCCAAGTCCCTGCGCGCGCACGCCGTGCAGGGACGCTTGCAAGCCCGCATCATGAATCGCCTGTTTAGCTCCGTTCTTACGTTTCTGGTCCTGCCGCTGGCCGCCTGCGGCAATTCGCCTTCGGGCGAAGCGCCCAAGGACGCAGCGTACCCCTCCCATCCCATCACCATCGTGGTGACGTTTCCGCCGGGCGGCGGCACCGATCTGCTGGCGCGCCGCATCGGCGCCAGCCTGCAGGAGCAGTTCGGCATGGCGGTGGTGGTGGAGAATCGTCCTGGCGCCAGTGGCAATATCGGCGCGCGCGCCGTGGCCGAGGCGCCTGCCGACGGCTATACGCTGCTGATGGTCAACAGCTCCTTCGCGATCAATCCGGGGGTCTACGGCAACCTGGGTTTCGCGCCCAAGCAGGACTTCGCGGCGGTCATCAATGTGGCTTTCGTGCCGTCGGTGTACGTGGTGCCGGCGGCGTCGCCCTGGCACAGCCTGGACCAGGCGCTGGCCGCCGCCGCGCCGGACCGGCCGCTGCCGTTCGCGTCTTGCGGCAATGGTACGCCGCAGCACCTGGCGGGCGAGATGCTGGCGCGCGCCACCGGTGCGTCTTTGCAGCATGTGCCGTACAAGGGCTGCGGCCCCGCGCTGACCGACGTGACAGCGGGCCAGGTGGGCATGGGCGTGGTGACCGCGTCCAGCGCCGCGCCGCTGATCGCGGCCGGCAAGCTGCGGGCCTTGGCGGTGACCTCGCCCGCTCGCTCGCCGTTGTTGCCTGCGGTGCCGACGGTGGCCGAGCAAGGGGTGCCTGGCTATGCGCTGGACCAATGGCATGGCCTTCTGGCGCCGGCGGCGACGCCGCCCGCGGTGGTAGCCAAGCTGAATGCGGCGGTGGCGAAGATCGTCCAGCGCCCCGATGTGCAGGCGGCGCTGCGCGAACAGGGTTTTACGCCTGCCAGCAGCACGCCGCGCGAATTCCAGGCGATGATCGATGCGGATATCGACCGCTATACCGCCCTGACGGCAGCAATCGGCCTGCGCGCCGACTAAACGATGTGCAGGCCGCCCGGTCTCAGGCCGCGGCGGCCCGGGCGTGCCGTTCCAGCTGTTCCTTCAAGCCCGGCTGCAGCTTGAGCTGGCGCGCCAGTTCGTCCAGATAGGCGCGTTCCATATAGCTTTCCTCGTCCACCACCAAGAGGCTGGCCAGGTACATCTCGGCCGCCATTTCCGGCGTTTGCGCGGCTTGCGCGATGACGGAAGGATCCAGCGGGCGCGACAACTCGGCTTCGAGCCAGCGGCGGTCTTGCGCGTCCGAAGACAGCTTGGACAGTTCGGTTTCGAGCAGGCTGCGTTCTTCCGGGCCGATGTGGCCGTCGGCCTTGGCCGCGCCGATCATGGCGGTCAGCACCGCCGTGCTGTGCTGCTCGGCCTGGGGCGCGGGCAAGCGGTCCAGCGTCTGCGGCGGGGCCGCCGGCGCGCCGGACTGGCTGCGCTGCCAGTCGCCATAGGCGCGGTAGGCCAGGGCGCCCAGCGCCGCCATGCCGCCGTACATGGCGACCTTGCCACCGATCTTGCGGGCCTTCTTGCTGCCCAGCAGCAGTCCCAGGGCGCCCGCGCCCAGCGCGCCGCCGCCCAGGCCGGTCAGGAAGGACGAACCCTTGCCGCCCGTGGCGTTCTGCACGCGGTTGGTGGTGTCGGACAGCAGCCCTTGCCCGGACTGCAGCAGTTGATCGAGTAGTTGTCTGGCGCTCATGCGGCCCCCTTAAAGTGTGCTCAGGTATTGCGGATAGAGATATCCGACCGGCCCAGCGGCCAGAAGTTCAGCTTACAGTCAGTTGCTTGCGCTGACGACGTACAGCGATCGTCGCCAGGTGATACAACGTGGTCTGGGGCGGCCGCGGCGGCCGCCCGCCAGCACCCGTTACCAGGAGACAGGACCCATGAGCATCCGCGTGCGCCAGAATGCGCCCAACTCGCTGCAATTCACCGCCACGGCCGAAGGCCACGATCTGCCGCTGGACATGCCCCAGCCGCAGGGCGCCGGCCCTGATCCGCACGACTATTTTGATACCGCGCTGGGCGGCTGCAAGGCCATGACCCTGATGGTCTACGCGCAGCGCAAGGGTCTGCCGCTGGAATCGGTGGGGGTGGAGGTAGTGCGCGATGCCGGCGAGGAGCGCAAGGGCATCTACCGCCTGACGGCCAAGCTGACGCTGAATGGCGAGCTGTCCGATGCGCAGATCGATGAACTGCTGGCGGTGGCCGAGAAGTGCCCGGTGCACAAGCTGATGACCGCGGTGGACGTGCAAGTGTCCACCGTGGTGGTGCAGCCGGCCTGAGC
>NZ_JCBAMT010000139.1:0-10487 GCF_059760445.1 Achromobacter sp. D7-1
GCGCTGGCCGCCGCTGGCGGCAGCGCGCTGATGGCCGCGTCCTGGCACGGCATGGCATGGGCGGCGGGCACGGCGATCGCGCTGCTGCTGGTCCTGGCCGGGCTGTTACACTCGGCACGGAGCAGCCTGTCCCCTGTATCCGCCTTGCGCGCGGCAGCCGGGGAAGGGCGCTGGCAGGTACGCCTGCCGCAAGGCTGGCAGGACGCGAGACTGTTGCAGGAACAGCGCGGTCCGCGCTGGCTGACGCTCACTTTGCAGCCCTTGCCCACCGGGAGTACGGCCTTTACCAACAGCACAATTACCCTCACCGTCTGGCAGCGGACGTTGCGACCTGAGTCCTGGCGGCGCCTGTGCCTGCTGGCCGGCGCGGCGCGTCCCGCCCGTCCGGCGGCCCGCCTGCGGGAGGCGTCATGAGCGAGCGCGAAGTCGACGCTGAGCTTGTCGCGCGCGTCCAGCGGGGCGACAAGAAGGCTTTCGACCTGTTGGTGCTCAAGTACCAGCGCAAGATTCTCCGCCTCTTGGCCCGCATGATCCGCGACCCCTCGGAGATCGAGGACGTGGCCCAGGAGGCCTTCATCAAGGCCTACCGCGCTTTGCCCCAGTTTCGGGGCGAGAGCGCCTTTTACACTTGGTTGTACCGGATCGCCATCAATACGGCGCGCAACTGGCTGGCCTCGCAGGGCCGGCGCCCCAGCGCGCCCAATGCGATAGAAACGGAAGACGGTGAAACTTTTAACGAAACCGACAACCTAACCGATATAAGCACGCCGGAATCCATGGTCGCCAGCCGCGAAATCGCCGAGACGGTGAACGCGGCTATCGAGGAATTGCCTGAAGAATTGCGCACCGCAATTGTCCTGCGTGAAATCGAAGGTATGAGTTACGAAGACATCGCCCAAAGCATGGATTGCCCTATCGGTACGGTGCGCTCCCGCATTTTTCGTGCGCGTGAAGCCATTGCCGTCAAGTTGCGTCCGTTGCTAGGCACCGATGCCGAGCGTCGCTGGTAAGGAGTGGCAGTCATGCAAACAGCAGCCAAATCCGTTGTGATCGCCGAGGCCTCCTGGGAGGAATCGGTTTCCGCCTGGATGGACGGAGAAGAATCCGACGACATATTTCCCGGTTTGTTGTCCCGCGAGGGGCGCGAGACCTGGGACACCTATCATCTGATCGGTGATTCCCTGCGCAACGCCGATCTGGCGCTGACCCCCAGCGCGGCCTTCCAGGCCCGCCTGGCACGGGCGCTGGACGCGGAATTGCCCATTGTTGCGGCGCCTCGGCGCCGCTCGCCATTGCGGGTCGGCCTGTCCGGCCTGGCCGTGGCCGCGGCGGTCGCGACCGTTGCCTGGGTGGCGCAGCCTTACCTGACCGGCGAACCGGCCACTGAGGTGCGCGTGCTGGCTGATGCCAGCACCACGCCGGCTGCGAGCGCCGAGGATACGGGCCTGCGCGACTATCTGGAGGCGCATCGCCAGATGGCCGGCCCCAGCGCCGTGCGCCAGGTGTCCTTCGACACCGGAGTGGGGCGCTGATGGCGTTGGTGCTTCCCTCGCGTTGGCCGGTGCTGGGTCGGGCCGCCACGCTGCAGGCCCACCGCGCCGGCTGGTTTGCCGCCACGCTCCTGACCGCTTTCCTGGCCGCGCATGAACCCGCGCGCGCGGCCGATGCCGCGCCTGCGGCCGCCGACGACGTGGTCCAGCTGCTGACCCGTATCCAACAAGCCGCCCGCAAGCAGGACTACGCGGGCGTCTTCATGTACCAGCAGGGCGAAACGATCCAGTCCTCGCGCCTGGTGCACGTCATGGACGGCACCGGCGAGCGCGAACGCCTGGAAATCCTCGACGGCCAGCCGCGCGAGTACCTGCGCCACAACGAAGACGTGCAGTGCCTGATCCCCGAGCGCAAGACCGTGCTGCTGGAGCGCCGCCGCGGCGACCGCTTCCCCGGCCTGCTGCTGGGAGAAGCGGCGAATCTGTCCGAGTTCTACAAGATCCGCGCCGAATCCGCGCTGCACCGCGTGGCCGGGCGGGAGTGCCGCCTGATCACGATTGAACCGCTGGACAAGCTGCGCTACGGCTACCGGCTGTGCGCGGACGTCGAAACCAATCTGCTGCTCAAGGCCCAGACGCTGAACGCCGCCCGCGGCGTGGTCGAACAAGTCTCGTTCACCTCGCTGCGGTTGGGCCCGGAAGTCGATCCCCAGTTGCTGACCTCGCGCTGGAGCACGCGCGACTGGAAGGTGCTGGAGCCCTCGATGAAGCCCGTGGACCTGGCCGCCCAAGGCTGGCGCATTCCGGCGCCCAAGGGTTTCAAGCCGGTCATGCAGGTGGCGCGTTCGATGGGCAAGGGCGTTACGGTCAACCAGATGGTATTGTCCGATGGACTGGCGGCCATTTCCGTGTTCATCGAGCCCTACGACAGCCAGCGCGGCCACCGTCCTCCCCACGGCGCCGCGCAACGCGGGGCGATCACCGTCTATGGCACGCGCATCGCTGATTTCTGGCTGACCGCCGTGGGCGAAGTGCCCGTCGCGACGCTGGAACAGCTGGCGCAAGCCACTGAATATGTGCCCGCCGCGCCTGCGGCAGCAACGCCCCCAGCTGAGCCCAAGTGATCGGCCAGCTGCGGCAAGCAGCAATTTCGGAGTAACACTTATGAAAGCAATGACAGTGTCGAATGCATTTTTCCGGCGCTTTCTGGTGGCGGCCGCGGCCAGCGTCATGATGGCCGGCGCCTACGTGCCTGCTGCTGTCGCTCAGGCGTCGGCGGCGACGCTGCCTGATTTCACGAGCATTGTCGAAAAGGCCGACCCCGCGGTCGTCAACATCCGCACCACGGCCACGGTGCCGGTGCGCGGCATGGGGCCTGGCGGCGGCAATGATCCCTACGAACTGTTCCGCTGGTTCTTCGGCCCCGAATTCCAGCCTCCCGGCGGCGGCCAACCCGGCCCGTCGCAACGCCAGCGTCCGCAGCCTTCCCAGCCCGAAGAGCGCACCGTGCCGCGCGGCGTGGGTTCCGGCTTCTTCATTTCGGACGACGGCTACATCCTGACCAACAACCACGTGGTGGTGGACGCGACGGACATCTACGTCACGCTGACCGACGGCCGCGAGTTCAAGGCCAAGGTCATCGGCACGGATGAACGCACCGACGTCGCGCTGATCAAGATCGAAGCCAAGGACATGACGCCGCTGGTCATCGGCGATCCCAAGAAGCTCAAGAAGGGGCAGTGGGTGCTGGCCATCGGTTCGCCGTTTGGCCTGGATTCCACCGTGACCTCCGGCATCGTCAGCGCCATCGGCCGCGATACCGGCGAATACCTGCCCTTCATCCAGACTGACGTGGCGGTCAACCCGGGCAACTCGGGCGGTCCGCTGATCAATCTGCAGGGCGAGGTGGTGGGCATCAACTCCCAGATCATTTCGCGCAGCGGCGGCTTCATGGGCATTTCGCTGGCCATCCCGATCGACGAAGCCATGCGCGTCGTGGACCAGCTGCGGGCTACCGGCAAGGTCACGCGCGGCCGCGTCGGCGTGCAGATCGGCGAAGTGGGCAAGGACGTGGCCGAAGCCATCGGTCTGCCCAAGGCCGAGGGCGCGCTGGTCAGCAGCGTGGAAGCCGAAGGTCCCGCCGAGCAGGCTGGCGTGCAGCCGGGCGACGTGATCCTCAAGTTCAACGGCGAACCCATCAAGCGCTGGTCCGATCTGCCGCGCATCGTGGGTGAAACCAAGCCCGGCACGCGCGCCGACATGGAAGTGTGGCGCAAGGGCAAGAACCTGACCCTGTCGGTCAAGGTCGGCGAAATCCCGACCGAAAAGGCCGCCAACGCCAGCAAGAAGGGCGCGGCGCCGGTGCCGGAAGTCACCAACGCGCTGGGCCTGGGCGTGGTCGACGTGCCGGCCGACGTGCAGAAGAAGCTGCGCATCAAGGGCGGTGTCCAGGTCAAGGTGGCCGAAGGCGCTGCCGGCAAGGCCGGCCTGCAGGAAGGCGACATCGTGTTGGCCCTGAACGACACCGACGTCACGGGCGCCAAGCAGTTCGGCGAACTCGTGGCCAAGCTGGACAAGGGCCGCGCGGCCGGCCTGCTGGTGCGCCGCGGCGACCAGACGCAGTGGGTGGCGGTGCCGGCATCGAAGTAATGCCGGGCCCGTCCCCCGAGTTCGCAGAAAAAAGGCTCAAGACCGGCTAAAATGGCTGGTTGCCGCAAGAGGGGGCGCATGGCGCCCCCTTGTTTTGCCCGGGCCAGGCCCGTTGGCACCCTCCTCGTCAGCCGTGCGTATTCCGGCGGCGGTGTCTTCCGGCCCCGTGCCGAGTGTTCCGTCCCTTATAACTTCAAGCATGCAGCATATTCGCAACTTCTCCATCATTGCCCACATCGATCACGGTAAATCGACCCTGGCCGATCGCCTGATCCAGCGCTGCGGCGGATTGGCGGATCGCGAGATGTCGGCGCAGGTCCTCGATTCCATGGAAATCGAGCGCGAACGCGGCATCACCATCAAGGCCCAGACCGCGGCCCTGCACTACAAGGCGCAGGACGGCAAGGTCTACAACCTGAACCTGATCGACACCCCGGGACACGTGGACTTCTCGTATGAAGTCAGCCGTTCCCTGTCGGCGTGCGAAGGCGCGCTGCTGGTGGTGGATGCCTCGCAGGGCGTCGAAGCGCAGACCGTGGCGAATTGCTACACCGCCATCGAACTGGGCGTGGAAGTGCTGCCCGTGCTGAACAAGATGGACCTGCCGCAGGCCGATCCCGATGGCGCGCGCCAGGAAGTCGAGGACGTGATCGGCATTGACGCGTCGCAGGCGGTGCTGGCCAGCGCCAAGACCGGCATGGGCATCGACGAGATCCTGGAAATGGTCGTCGCCCGCGTGCCGCCCCCCAAGGGCGATCCGGACGCGCCGCTGCAGGCGCTCATCATTGATTCGTGGTTCGACAACTACGTGGGTGTGGTGATGCTGGTGCGCATCATCAACGGCGTGCTCAAGCCCAAGGACAAGATCCTGCTGATGGCCTCGGGCGCGACCCACCTGTGCGAACAGACTGGCGTGTTCACGCCGAAGTCGCAGCAGCGTCCGCACCTGTCGGCGGGCGAGGTCGGTTTCATCATCGCCGGCATCAAGCAGCTGGAAGACGCCAAGGTGGGCGATACCGTCACCCTGGCCAACAAGCCTGCCGCCACGCCGCTGCCCGGTTTCAAGGAAGTGAAGCCGCAGGTGTTCGCGGGCCTGTATCCGGTGGAAAGCTCCGAGTACGACCAACTGCGCGATTCGCTCGACAAGCTCAAGCTGAATGACGCCGCCCTGATGTTCGAGCCGGAAGTGTCGCAGGCCTTGGGCTTCGGCTTCCGTTGCGGCTTCCTGGGCCTCTTGCACATGGAAATCGTGCAGGAACGCCTGGAGCGCGAATTCGACATGGACATCATCACCACCGCGCCGTCGGTGGTGTATGAGGTCGAGCAGCGCGACGGTTCGGTGATCACGGTGGAAAGCCCGTCGCGCATGCCTGAAGTGGGCAAGATCGCAGACATCCGCGAACCCATCGTGAAGGTCACGCTGTTCATGCCGCAGGACTACGTGGGTCCTGTGATGACGCTGTGCAATAACAAGCGCGGCTCGCAAGTCAACATGAGCTACCACGGCCGCCAGGTGCACCTGGTGTACGAGATCCCGCTGGCCGAGATCGTGCTGGACTTCTTCGACAAGCTGAAGTCGGTGTCGCGCGGCTATGCCTCGATGGACTACGAGTTCCTGGAGTACCGCTCGGCCGACGTGGTGCGGGTGGACCTGCTGATCAACAACGACCGCGTCGATGCGCTGGCCGTGATCGTCCACCGCAGCAACGCGCGCCATCGCGCCCGCGACGTGGTCACGCGCATGCGTGGCCTGATTCCGCGCCAGATGTTCGACGTGGTCATCCAGGCCGCCATCGGCGCTGAAATCATCGCGCGCGAAAACGTCAAGGCGTTGCGCAAGAACGTGCTGGCCAAGTGCTACGGCGGCGACATCTCGCGCAAGAAGAAGCTGCTGGAAAAGCAGAAGGCCGGCAAGAAGCGCATGAAGCAGGTGGGCAGCGTGGAAATTCCGCAGGAGGCGTTCCTCGCCATCCTGCAAGTGGAAGACAAATAGAACCCGAAAAGGCGGTTAGCTGATGAGTTGGAACTTTGCCCTGATTCTTTTTGTTTTGCTGGTGTTGACCGGCATTATCTGGGTGCTTGATCTGGCAGTGCTGCGCAAGGGCCGCGAACGCCGGGCCCAGGCGGCAATGGCGCAATACGATACGGCCCTGGTCGGCGACGCCCAGGAAGCCGAGCGCCTGCGCCGCGAAGCCGGCGACGCCGCGCGCCGCATGCCGTGGTGGATCGAATACGCCGTCAGCTTCTTCCCGGTGATCCTGTTCGTGTTCATGCTGCGCTCGTTCGTGGTCGAGCCGTTCCGCATCCCGTCGGGTTCCATGCTGCCGACCCTGCAGTCGGGCGACTTGATCCTGGTGAACAAGTTCAGCTACGGCCTGCGCCTGCCGGTCATCGACAAGAAGGTCATCGAGGTAGGCAAGCCCCAGCGCGGCGACGTGTTCGTGTTCCGCTACCCCGTGGATCCGGACGTCGACTACATCAAGCGTGTGGTTGGCCTGCCGGGCGACGAGATCGCCTACCTGGACAAAAAGCTCTACATCAATGGCGAATTGGTGCCGCATGTGCGCGACGGCGACTACTTCGAACCGGACCGTGTCTCGTATATTGCGCAATATAAAGAGAAGTTGGGCGAAGTTGAGCACAAAATCCTGCTGGATGAGGGCAAGCCGCAGGAGTACAACGCGATGTGGCAATTTCCCAACCGCCAGAACTGCCAATACAGCCGTAATGGGGTACGCTGCAAAGTACCCGAGGGGCAGTTCTTCGCCATGGGCGATAATCGGGATAACAGCGCCGACAGCCGATACTGGGGCTTCGTTCCGGAATCCAATATCGTCGGGCGCGCGTTCTTCATCTGGATGAATTTCAGCGATCTCAGCCGCATCGGCCGCTTCAACTGATTATGTCGCTAGCCACGCTAGAAAACCGCCTGGATCACCACTTCAGTGATCCGGCATTGCTCGAACAGGCGCTGACGCATCGCAGCCACGGCGCGCGCCACAACGAGCGCCTGGAATTCCTGGGGGATTCCGTGCTGAACTTCGTCGTTGCGGCGATGCTGTTCGAGCGCTATTCCAAAATCGACGAAGGCGATCTGTCGCGCCTGCGCGCCAATCTGGTCAAGCAGGCCTCGCTGGCGGACATCGCCCAGCGGCTGGAGCTGTCGCAGTACCTGCGCCTGGGAGAAGGCGAATTGAAGAGCGGCGGCTTCCGCCGTCCTTCCATCCTGGCGGACACGGTCGAGGCCCTGTTCGGCGCCGTGTTCCTGGACGCGGGCTTCGATGCCGCACGCCGCGTGATCGTGCGCCAGTACCAGCCGGTGCTGGCCTCCGTCGATCCCAAGACCCTGGGCAAGGACGCCAAGACCTTGCTGCAGGAATTCCTGCAGGGCCGCAAGCTGGCGCTGCCGCTGTACACGGTGGTGGCCACGCATGGCGCGGCCCACAGCCAGCAGTTCGAAGTCGAATGCGCCATTCCGGCGCTCGAGATCAAGGTGATGGCGCCTGGCGCCAGCCGCCGCGCCGCCGAGCAATCGGCGGCCAAGCTGGCGCTGGAGGCCGCATTGGCCGTCAGCCCGGCGACCAAGGCTGCCCGCAAGTCGGGCAAGGCGCGCAAAACCGCGCAATTGTCGCTGCCGGTGGCAGTGGCTCAAGAGACTAAATGAGCGATACCCCTTTTCGTACCGGCTTCGTCGCCATCGTGGGCCGCCCCAATGTGGGCAAGTCCACCCTGACGAATGCCCTGATCGGTTCCAAGATTTCCATCGTGTCACGCAAGGCGCAGACCACGCGCCACCGCATCCACGGTGTGCTGACGCGCGAGCACGAACAGTTCGTGTTCGTCGATACGCCCGGTTTCCAGACCCGCCACGGCGGCGCCATGAACCGCATGATGAACCGCGTGGTCACGCAGGCCCTGGCCGATGTGGACGTGGTGGTGCATGTGGTGGAAGCCGGCAAATGGTCCGAAGGCGACGCCAAGCTGCTGCCGCTGCTGCCCGCGCCCGAACGCACCATCCTGGTCGTGTCCAAGATCGACGCGCTGAAGAACCGCGACGACCTGTTCGCCTTCGTGTCCAAGATCATGGCGCTGCATCCCTACGGTGCGGTGGTGCCGGTCAGCGCCACCAAGAAGCAGCAGCTGGATCAGTTGTTGGAAGAGATCGCGTCGCGTCTGCCGGAAGGCGAGGCGATGTTCGAGGAAGACACGCTGACCGACCGCCCCATGCGCTTCATCGCCGCCGAACTGGTGCGCGAGAAGATCTTCCGCCTGGTCGGCGACGAGCTGCCCTACGGCTGTACCGTCGTCATCGAACAATGGGAAGAGACCGCCAAGGGCGCCAGCATCAACGCCTGCGTGGTGGTCGAGCGCGACAGCCACAAGCCCATTCTGTTGGGCACGGGCGGCATGCACATGAAGCGCATCGCCACGGAGGCGCGGCAGGACATCGCCAAGCTGCTGGACAAGCCGGTGCACCTGGAGGTCTACATCAAGGTGCGCAAGGGCTGGTCCGACCGCGAGGGTGCGCTCCGCGATCTGGGCTATGAGTAGAAGGGCGCCTCGCGTCCAGGATCGCCCCGGATATATGTTGCACGCCACCGCGTGGCGTGAGACTTCCCTTATCGTTCAGACTTTCTCGCGCGATCATGGCTGTGTGGCCATGGTCGCCAAGGGCGCCAAGCGCCCGTATTCCGTGCTGCGTCCGGTGCTGTCCGCGTTCCAGCCGCTGCTGCTGTCGTGGACCGGCAACGGCGAGGTCAAGACCCTGACCCGCGCCGAGATCGCCGGCATCCGACCGCTGACCGGCACCGCGCTGATGTCGGCCTGGTACATGAACGAGCTGCTGCTGCGGCTGCTGCCGCGCGAAGACGCCCACCCGCTGCTGTACGACGCCTACGACTTCGCCTTGCAACAGTTGTCCGGCGGCACCCGCGCGGCTGGGGCGCTGCGCCGCTTCGAATGGACTTTGCTGCGTGAAACCGGCTATGGCGTGGACGAAGCGCCGCCCGATTTCGACGACCCAGCGATCGAGCCGGCGCTACGTCGCGACCTGCGCGAACGGCTGGCCGAAATCCTGGCGGGCCGGCCCTTGTCGACCCGCCGCGTGTTGATGGACCTGCAGCGCATCTGAGCGCATCGCGACCCGGCCATGACCTTCACGCTCAAGCAGGTCGAGACCTTCCGCACCGTCTATGAAACGGAAAGCGTCACCGCCGCCGCCAGGCGGCTGGACGTGTCGCCCGCCACCGTCAGCGCGACCCTGGCCGCGCTCGAAGCCAGCATCGAGCTGCGCCTGTTCGAGCGCGTGCGCCAGCGCATGCAGCGCACGCCTGAAGCGACCTTGCTCTATGAGGAAATCCGCCGCTTGAACGTCGGCCTGGAAAGCCTGGGCCGCAAGATCCGCGCGATCCGGGGCGCGGCGCAGCCGCGGTTGCGCGTCGGTTGCATCCATGCCTACAGCGGCGCGATCATCAGCGACACGATTGCGCGCTTCCGGACCCGCTATCCGGACACCGGGCTGTATCTGCAGATCCGCGACTCCAACACCTTGCGCGACATGGTGGTGTCGGGCGAACTCGATCTGGCGGCAGTCGCCGACGAGTCCGAGCTGGAAGGCTTGCGCGGGCACCGGCTGGCCAGCCTGCGCGCCGTGGCGGTCTTCCCCAAGGGCCATCCACTGGCGAGGCTGGAACAGGTTGAGTTTTCGCATCTGGCTGATGCGGACGTGATCGCCCTGAATGCCGAGGACGGTTCGCGCAAACGCCTGGACGCGCTGCTGGCGCAGGCGGGGCAGAGCCTGAAGGTGGCCATCGAGACGCCATACTCCAGCACGGTGTGCCAATTGGCGCTGGCAGGGCACGGCGTGGGCATCGCCAATCCGGCCACGGCGGTCGGCATGGCGGCCGCGGGCCTGAGCTATCGCCCGCTGGCCGCGCCGGTGCATTTCGAATGCCACATGATTCTGCATGGCAGCCGCCCCTTGTCCGAAGCCGGCAAGTTCTGGGCGACCTGCCTGCGCGGCGCGTTGGCGCCGCTGGTGGACAGCTTCGGCGTCTAGCGTCCTGTGCCGGGATGCTAGCCGCGGCGTCCGTCCGAGGTCACGATCAGCACGACCGAAGATTCCGCGTCCAGCAGGCCCGAGCGCCGCAGCCGGGACACGGCAGCCAGCGCCGCGGCCGACGACAGCTCGGTCGCCAGACCCATGCGTTCCAGCCGCTGCTGCGCTTGCGCGGCCGCCGCGTCTGATACTTCCACGGGCGTGCCGCCGGATCGCGACAGAGCTTCCAGCGACTGCAGCGTGCTGGTGCTGCCCGCGATCGAATACTGGTCCGTCACGCCGTCCCATTG
>NZ_JCBAMT010000140.1:0-10435 GCF_059760445.1 Achromobacter sp. D7-1
GGCCTTGCTCATCCTGGAATGAGCAAGGCCCGCGGTGTTTTCGGCAGATGCGTTTAGATCGCTGCCAGGCGCTTGAGCACCGTCTGCTTGCCCAGCAGGGCCAGCACCGCGTCCACGGCCGGGGTCTGGGTCTGGCCGGTGACGGCCACGCGCAGCGGGATGGCCAGTTGCGGCATCTTCATGCCGCGATCGGCCAGCACGGCCTTGATCAGGGCGGACAGGGCTTCGCGAGTCCAGTCCGTGTCCTGGGCGCGCTGGGCGAAGTCGGCCAGCGCTTCGCGCGCGGGGGCGGTGAGGTGCTGCTCGGCCAGCTCGGCGGGCGCGCCCTTGAACTCGGCGCAGAACAGCATGGCGCCGTCGGCCAGTTGCTCCAGCGTTTCCGCGCGGTCCTTCAACAGGCCCATGACGCCCGGCAGGTCGATCTTTTCCGGATGGCCGCCGCGGTTCGCCACGCGCGGCGCCACGCGCTCGGCCAGTTCGGCGTTGTCCATCTGCTTGATGTAGTGGGCGTTGACCCAGTTCAGCTTCTTCGGATCCCACTGCGAGGCCGACTTGGACAGGTGCTTGGTGTCGAACCAAGACACCAGTTGTTCGCGCGAGAAGAGTTCGTCGTCGCCGTGGCTCCAGCCCAGGCGCGCCAGGTAGTTGACCATGGCCTCGGGCAGATAGCCTTCGTTGTCGTACTCCATGACGTTGACGGCGCCGTGGCGCTTGGACAGCTTTTCGCCGTCCGGACCCAGGATCATGGGCACGTGGCCGTACTCGGGCAGGGCGGCGCCCAGCGCGCGCAGGATGTTGATCTGGCGCGGGGTGTTGTTGACGTGGTCATCGCCGCGCAGCACGTGGGTGATGCCCATGTCCCAGTCGTCGACCACGACGCAGAAGTTGTAGGTGGGCGTGCCGTCCGGGCGCGCGATGATCAGGTCGTCGAGTTCGGTGTTGTCGAAGCTGATCGTGCCCTTGACCATGTCGTTCCAGGAGGTCGCGCCTTCCTGCGGGTTCTTGAAGCGCACCACGGGTTTGCGGCCTTCGGGGATGGCCGGCAGGGTCTTGCCGGGCTCGGGACGCCAGGTGCCGTCGTAGCGCGGTTTGTCGCCGCGTGCGCGGGCGGCTTCGCGCATGGCTTCCACTTCCTCGGGCGAACTGTAGCAATGGTAGGCGGTGCCGGCGGCCAGCATCTGCGCGACCACTTCGCGGTAGCGGTCCATGCGCTGCATCTGATAGAAGGGGCCTTCATCGGGCTGCATGCCCAGCCAGTCCATGCTGTCCAGGATGGCCTGCACCGCTTCCGGCGTGGAGCGTTCGACGTCCGTGTCTTCGATGCGCAGCACGAAGGTGCCCTGATGGTGGCGCGCGAAGGCCCAGGAGAACAGCGCGGTGCGTGCGCCGCCCAGATGCAGGAAACCCGTGGGCGAAGGCGCGAAACGGGTACGAATGGGGGTAGAGGCGTTGGAAGTCATAGGTGGCAATGATAGCGGCTGCGGCGCCACAAATCGGCGTCAGGCTGGGCCCAAGTCAAACGTAGGGCGGGGTTGTCTTGTTACGATGAAGGGTATTTTAGATTAGGGCCTGCTAACACCATGTTGCGACACGCTCTCGCCCCGATGTTCGAGCCCGCCTCGCTGGTGATCGTCGCCGACCGGCCGCTGCCGGCGGCGGCTTCGCTGCCGCCCACGCTCAAGGGCAAGACCACGGTGGTTGCCTGCGCAGTCGGCGCCGCGCCGGATCTGCCGGACACGCTGCAAGGCCTGGCCCAGGGCGAGCGGCCCGATCTGGCCCTGGTTTGCGTGTCGCCGGCAGTCCTGCCGGAAACACTGCGGCGGCTGTCGCCCCTGGCGCCGCGTTCGGTGATCCTGCTGCCCCACGAATTGCCCGATCCCTATCCGCGCGGCACGCTGGCGCTGTGCCGCGCCTGGGCCGAGGAAAACCGCTGCGAATTGCTGGGTCCGCGCTCTTTCGGCGCCCAGCGGCCGCACGCCGGCCTGAACCTGAGCCAGCACCCGGTGCTGGCGCGCGCCGGCCGCGTGGCGCTGCTGGCGCAGTCGCGCTCCATCATGGCCGCGGTCATGGATTGGGCCGAGGACGTGCACATCGGCTTTTCCACCGCCGTGTCGCTGGGCGACGAGGCGGTGGTGGGCCTGTCCAAGGTGCTGGACTACCTGGCCAGCGATCCGCGCACGGACAGCATCGTGCTCTATCTGGAAGACGTGGGCCCGGCCCGCGAATTCATGAGCACCTTGCGCGCCGCGGCCTCGGTCAAGCCCGTGATCGTGCTGAAGGCGGGGCGCGCGGACACCGACAGCGCCGACGCCATCTTCGACGCGGCCCTGCGCCGCGCGGGCGCGGTCCGTGTGCGCTACTTCGTGCAGCTGTTCTCGGCGGTCAAGGTGCTGGGCTATACGCGCCGCCCCAAGGGCCGGCGCGTGGCGCTGATCTCCAACGGCAGCGGGCCTCCGCAGCTGGCAATGGACCTGATCGGCCCCGACGCCGCCGTGCTACGCGCCGAACTCGCACCGGCGACCCAGCGCGCGCTGGTGGCCATGCTGGAGCCGGACGCGGCCACGGCGAATCCCGTCATCACCTTCACGCCGCTGACCCCGGAGCGCATCCGCGCCATGTTGGACGCGGTGCTGGACGACGCCGGTGTGGACGGCGTGCTGGTGCTGCTGGCGCCCGACGCGCTGGCGGACATGCCGGCGGTGGCGCGCGAGCTGGCGCAGATCGCGCCCAAGGCGAAAAAGCCGGTGGTGACCTGTTTCATGGGCGACGCCGGCATGCGGCCGCTGCGGCGCATGCTGGACGACGCGGGCACTTCGGCGTTCCGCACGCCCGAATCGGCCGCGGACGCTTTCGGCGTGCTGGCGACCCATCACTACAACCAGCAACTGCTGCTGCAGACGCAGCCGCCGGAACCGGCCACCCACGTGCCGGACCTGACGGCCGCGCGCGAGATCCTGGCGCGCGTGCGCGCCGAGTGCCGGCGCGAGCTCAACACTTCCGAAATCCGCAGCCTGCTGGCCCTGTTCTACGTGCCGCTGCGCGACACGCCGATGGACGTGGCGACCGCCGAGCCGGAATCCCGCCCCATGGCGATCCGGGTGCGGCGCGATCCCCAGTTCGGCCCGGTCATCCGTTTCGGCGCGGGCGGTCCCGACGCGGTGTTGTCCCAGTCCGACCGCGGCGTCGACCTGCCGCCGCTCAACGGTTTCCTGGCCCGCCAGCTGATCGAGCGCAGCCGGCTATGGCGCCGCGTGCTGGCGCCGCGCATCGGCCACATGGCCGCCGAGGCCTTGCAGCAGGCGGTGGTGCTGGTGTCCGAGCTGGTGTCGGAACTGCCCGACATCGAGTCCCTGGACATCGACCCGCTATATGCCGGCGAAACGCATCTGCGCGCCGGCGGACTGCGCATGACGCTGACCGAGAAGCCGGGCTGCGCAACGCCGCAGACTGCCGGCTATCCGCATATGGCGATCCATCCGTATCCGGCGCGGCTGGTGCAGGTGCGCCGCTTCGCGGACGGCATTCCCTGGGTGCTGCGTCCCATCCGTCCCGAGGACGCCGACCCGCTGCAGGAATTCATCCGCGGCCTGTCCGAGCGTTCGCGCTACATGCGCTTCGTCTCCATGATGCGCGAGCTGACGCCGCGCATGGTGTCGCGCTACACGCAGGTGGACTACCACCGCGAGCTGGCCCTGGTGGCCGCCACGCAGGTGCCGAACCCGGCCAACCGCGGCCATCCGCGAGAGGTGCTGGTGGGTTTCGCGCATTACCTGCGCAATCCGGACGGCCGGGGAGCGGAGTACGCCCTGGTGATCGGCGACGACTGGCAGCGGCGCGGCCTGGGCCGCCAGCTCATGACGGCGCTGATCGATGCGGCGCGCGAGCAGGGGCTGGAGTACATCGACGGCCTGGTGCTGTCGACCAACCGGCCCATGCTGGCGCTGATGACCAGCCTGGGCTTCACCAACGACGCGGATCCGGAAGACCCGACCATGCGCCGGGTGTGGCTGGACCTGGCCTGATATCAGGCTCGTTCAGGCGGTCTTCCGGACCGTCTGGGCGGGCTTGAGCCGCGCGATCGATTCGTCCACCGACAGCACGTCGCCGAAGAACAGCATCCAGCCGTGCAGCGCGTGCTCGTGCTCGGCCGGCGTGACCGCGGCCAGCGCGTCGTCCACCATGATGGTGCGGAAGTCCCGCATCATGGCATCGCGGGCGGTGGATTCGCAGCACACGTTGGTGACCGTGCCGGCGATCAGCAGCGTATCCACGCCGCGCCCGCGCAACAGCGGCTCCAGTTCGGAAGAGCCAGGCGCCATTGCGCTGTAGAAGCGTTTGGTCACCCGCAGGTCAGTGTCGCGCGCATGCAGGTCCGGGTGCAGCGCGTAGCCGGGAGCGTCGCGGCGCAGCGTTTCCAGGCGCCGGGCGCTGCGCTCCGGCGTCAGCATCACGCGGTGGTGGTGCGACCAGAACAAGTCGGCATTGTCAGAGGCGGTCTGCACCCAGACGATGGTGCCGCCCGCGGCGCGCACTGCGTCGCACAGGCGGTTGATGGGCGCGATGATCTCGCGCGCCGGTGCGCATTCACCCTGATAGCCGGGCAGGGTGAAATACTGCTGCATGTCCACCACCACCACCGCCAGGCGCGCGGCCGGCAGCTCGTCATAGGGGTGCAGGCGGCCCTGGCGGGCGATCACGCGGTCCTGCACCCATTGCGGGAATTCCATGGCGGCTCCTTATCCGTAGCGCCGCGCGATGGCGGCTTCGATGCGGTAGACGATCAGGTACATCACGCTGGAGATCAGGGCCAGTATGGCGATGGCGGTCATGACGATGTTCAGCTTGAACACCTGGCTGCCGTTCATGATGAGAAAGCCCAGGCCGGAATCCGCAGACTGGAACTCGCCCACGATCACCCCGACCAGCGCCAGGCCGATATTCATCTTCACGGCCGCGATCAGCGTGGGCACGCTGCCCGGCAGCACCACCTTGGTCAGCACCTGCCAGCGGCTGGCGCCGAAGGTATGGGCCAGCTTGACCTTGTTCAGGTCTATGCCGCGAAAGCCCGCATAGATCACCATGATGGTCACGAACACCGCGATCGCCACGGCCATGCCGTACACCGCGTAGTCCGAACCCAGCCAAAGATAGAAGATCGGCACGAAGGCGATCTTGGGCATGGCGTTGGCCACCACCAGGAAGGGGTCCAGCACCTTGTACAGGAAGTCCGACCACCACAGTGCGGCGGCCACCACGATGCCGATCGCCATGCTCAGGCCGAAGCCCACCAGCGTGGCGCTCAGCGTGGTCATGATGTGCTTGCCCAGTTGGCCGTTGTTCCAGAGCTCGATAAACGTCGGCCACAGCGCGCTGGGATAGCTGGTCAGGAGCGGGTTGAGGACGTGCATGCGCGGCAGGATTTCCCAGGCGCACAGGAAAATCAGCAGCAGCAGGGCCTGCGCAATGCGGATATGCCTGCGCCGCGCGCGGTCGCGTTGCAGGTAGTTCAGGTACTTCTCGCTGGGCGCGCGCACGGCGCGTAGCGGAACGGTATTGGCGACGGGCGCGTTCATGGGTCAACCCTCCACGTGGACGTCCAGCTCGTCCCACAGCTGTTTGAAGTAGGTATTGAATTCAGGCCGCGAGCGCGCCTGGAACGGCGTCGGCCGGGTCCCGTCGCCATAGTGGATGCGGTACTGGCTCTTCAGGCGGCCGGGCCGGCGCGACAGCACGATCACGCGGTCCGTCATGGCAATGGCTTCGCCGATGTCGTGGGTGACCAGCACGACGGTCTTGCCCTCCCGCCGCAGGATGTCCACCACTTCATCGGAGATCGCCAGCCGCGTCTGCGAATCCAGCGCCGAGAAGGGCTCGTCCAGCAAGATCACGTCAGGCTCGGTGACCAGGGTGCGGGCCAGCGCGGCGCGCTGCCGCATGCCGCCGGACAGCTGGCGCGGCGTGTGCGACAGGAAGGCGCCCAGCCCGCATTTCTCCAGCAGGTGCACGGCGCGCGCCTCGCTGCGCGCGTCGCGGCGGCCCTGGATCTCCGCGCCCAGCATGACGTTGTCCAGGATGGTGCGCCACTCGAACAGGTAGTCCTGCTGCAGCATGTAGCCGATGCGCGGATTGGGCTTGGTCACGGCCTGGCCGTCTATCATCACCGCGCCCGAGGTGGGCGGAATCAGCCCGGCGATCAGGGACAGCAGCGTGCTCTTGCCGCAGCCGCTTTGCCCGATCAGGCTGACGAATTCGCCCGCCGCCAGCGTGAACGACACGTTGGCCAGTGCCTCGGTCTCGCCTTCCTGGGTGAAGTAGGAAAGACAGACCTCGCGCAGTTCGATCTTGGCCGTGGCGGGATCCGGCTTCAGATTGTGGATGACGGCGCCCATCATTGGGCCTTCTTGGCGAAGTCGGTCACCACCACGTCCTCGTACTTCACGCGGGCGCTGTCCTTCATGACCGCGCTGGCGATCAGCATGTCCTGCAACTGGTTCATGGCCTCGGCCGTCACCAGCGGCGTGGTCTTCCAGATCTGGTATTGCTTGTAGCGTTCGATGGCTTCAGTCACAGCGGCCTGGTCCATGCCGGGGAAGTAAGTCATGATTTGCGGCGTCAGCGTGGCGGCGGGCGTGTCTTTCACATACTTTTCGGCCCGCGCCACCACATTGGTCCAGGCCTGGATGACCTTGGGGTTGTCGCGGATGTATTTGTCGGTGGCCGTGAATACGGTGTAGTCCACCTGGCCGACTTCATGACCCACCGAGGCGACGATGTAGCCCTTGCCGTTGCGCACCAGTTCGCCGGCCTCGGGTTCAAGAAAGATGCCGTACTCGCCCTGGCCGGCCATCCATGCCCCGGCGCGCGCCGGGATGCCGATGTTGTTCAGCAGCTTCACGTCCTTTTGCGGATCCACGCCGTGCTTGCGCAGCGCCGTTTCCAGGAACACGATGGGATTGGACCCGGGCCGAAAGCCGATGACCTCCTTGCCCTTGAGCATGGACCAGTCGAACTTCTCCACCGGCTTGCGCGCCAGCAGGAAGAAGCCGTCGGTGGCGGTCAGTCCGGCGAAGATCTTGGGTTTGACCGGCGATTCACTGTTATGGACGTAGATGGACGCCTCGGGGCCGATCAGCACGATGTCGGCGCTGCCGGAGAGCAGCGCGGTCATGCCCTTGTCCGTGCCCTGCGAGGTCTTCATGGACACGTCCAGGCCGGCGTCCTTGAAGTAGCCCTGCGACAGGGCCACGTATTTCGGCACGTAAAGAATGGACCGCACCACTTCTTCGTAGCGGACCTTCACGGGGGGATTGAGGGCTTCGGCCTGGGCGGCCAGGGGGGCGAGCAGCGCGAGCAGCGCCGCAGCCGCCAGACGGGGCGATGGCAAGGATTTCACGGGACTTTCTCCTGCGTCTTGAATGCCACGCCGAAACCCGGCGCAACACGGCCAATGGGATGGATCGACAACAACAACAGGGAAGCCCGAACTGGTTGCCCGGGCCGGTAAGGCTTGGATCGAATACTATATTCAATACAATGAGGCGACAAGCATTTTGCAGTTGGCGTTTTTCTCTATGGACGAGAGAAGCTCGGCCCGCTAAAAATTCAGGCTGGAATGCTAGTTGGTATACAAAATGAAATCGCAGGCCGCCAGGGCCTGCGATGGACCGGCAGGGCGCGCAGCGCCCATCCGCCGGGATCAGGGCTGCCGGGAGCGGCCCTGCATGGTCTTCACTTCAGACCAGGACTTGGTTCAGGAACTTCGAGATGTCGGCCACTTCCTCGGCGCAAACCGAGTGCGGCATCGGGTAGGTGTGCCATTGCACGTCGTAGCCCAGCCGCTGCAGTTCGGCCAGCGAGGCCTGGGCGCGCGGCAGCGACACCACCGGATCGTACTGGCCGTGGGCCAGGAAGATGGGCGTGTCCTGGTTGGCGTCGTGGCGCTCGGCCTCGGCCGTATCCAGCAGCGGCAGATAGCCCGACAAACCCATCATGCCCGCCAGCTTTTCCGGCAGGCGGATGCCGGTATGCAGGGTCATGGCGCAGCCCTGCGAAAAGCCCGCCAGCACGATCCTGGAAGTAGGAATGCCGCGGGCGTTCTCGCGTGCGATCAGCTTGTGGATGGCGGCTTCCGAGGCGCGGATGCCGCGGGCGTCCTCGACGCGCACCAGGTCCATGACCAGGATGTCGTACCAGGAGCGCATCGCCATGCCGTTATTGATCGTCACGCGCTGCACCGGCGCGTTCGGGAACACGAAGCGCACCGAAGCGCCGGCCGGCAGGTCCAGCTCCGGCACGATGGGCGCGAAGTCGTTGCCGTCGGCGCCCAGGCCGTGCAGCCAGATCACGGCATGCGTGGGATTGGGGGCGGTTTCGATCTCGATGCAATCGAGCAGGTCGGTCGGAGCGTTCATGGACGGCGGACGGTGAAAATCAGAGGGTGAGGGTCTTCAGGGCCTGGAACAGCGCGCGATAGTGCTTCTTTTGCGGCTCCTGGCCTTGCAGCAGGGCGGCGTTGGCCTGCTTTTCCTTGCGGGCGGCGCGGATCAGCGCGCGCAGTTGCTGGACGTCGGCTTGCGGATTGCTGTTGAGCAACTTGGTCAAGGCCTCGTCGTCGTCCAGCAGGCGGTCGCGCAGCGTTTCCAGCCGGTGCATGGCGGCGGTTTCCTCGCGCGAGCCGTTTTCCCAGATGTCGAGCTGGGTGCGGATCTCGTCGGCCGGCGCGTCGCGCATCAGCTTGCCCACGAAGTGAACCTGGCGCCGCTTGCCCTCGCGTCCGGTGGTGCGCTGCGCCGTGCGGATCGCCTCATAGAGGCGCTCGGCCAGGGGCAATTGCTTGAGGCGTTCGGGGGACAGGTCGATCAGCTGCTTGCCCAGGTCCAGCAGGGCGTGCATTTCGCGCTTGACCTGGGACTTGCTGGGACGGTCGTAGCCGTTCTCGTCGTAACCGTCGTCGACGGATTCTTCTTCAGTATGGGAATTCATGGAAAACTGCGCAATGACAGACTTGGCTATGATAACCGTCTCTGCAAATTGGACTGCAATGGTTAAAACCTCCTCATCCTTGCCGCTGGCGGCGAATCACGCGCGTTTTTCCGAACTCGTCGAACAAACCCTCGCCTATGCGCGCCAGATCGGCGCCTCCGACGCCGCGGCGGAAGTCTCGGAAAGCCTGGGCCTGTCGGTGTCCGTGCGCAAGAACGACATCGAAACCGTCGAACAGACCCGCGACCGCTCCCTGGACCTGACGGTCTACGCCGGCCAGAGCCGCGGTTCCGCCTCCACCTCCGACTTTTCCGAAGCCGCGCTGCGCCAGACAGTCGAAGCCGCCTGGCATATCGCGCGCCACACCGCCGCCGATCCGGCCGCCGGCCTGCCCGACGCCGACCAGCTGGCCACCGAATTCCCCGACCTGGACCTGCACCGCGCCTGGAGCGTGTCCACCGAAGAGGCCGCCGAGCTGGCGCTGCGCGCCGAGCGCGCCGCCCGCGAGGTCGATGCGCGCATCACCAATACCGATGGCGCCACCGTGGGCACCTACGAAGGCCAATTCGTGATGGGCAACACGCGCGGCTTCCTGGGCGGCTATCCGTACTCCCGCCACAGCCTGTCGGTTGCGCCCATCGCCGGCCGTGGCAACGGCATGCAGCGCGACTACTGGTACAGCTCCGAGCGCGATCCGGCCAAGCTGGCTTCGCCCGAAGCCATCGGCCGCTACGCCGCCGAGCGCACGCTGTCGCGCCTGTCGGCCCGCCGCATCCGCACCGGCAAGTTCCCGGTCCTGTTCGAAGCGCCGTTGGCGCTGGGGCTGGTGGGGGCGCTGACCCAGGCCGCCAACGGCGGCGCGCTGTACCGCAAGGCCAGCTTCCTGCTGGACGCGTTGGGCAAGCCCATCTTCCCTGACCACATCAACCTCACCGAAGACCCGCACATCCGCGGCGCCATGGGCAGCTCGCCCTTCGACGACGAAGGCGTGCGCACGCGTCGCCGCAACGTGGTGTCGGCCGGGGTGCTGGAAGGCTATTTCCTGTCTTCCTACACCGCCCGCAAACTGGGCATGGTCACCACCGGCAATGCCGGCGGCTCGCACAACCTGGTGTTCAGCTCCACCCGCACCCGCCGCGGCGACGACTTCGAAGCCATGCTCAAGAAGATGGGCACGGGCTTTCTCGTCACCGAACTGATCGGGCAGGGCGTCAACTACGTCACCGGTGACTACTCGCGCGGCGCGTTCGGCTACTGGGTGGAAAACGGCCAGATCCAGCACGCGGTGCAGGAAATCACCATTGCCGGCAATCTGGCCGACATGTTCAAGCAGATCGTGGCGATAGGCGCCGACACGATTTCGCGCGGCACCAAGACCACCGGTTCGATCCTGATCGAACAGATGGCCATTGCCGGAACCTGATCTCTCGGATGCAGCCGCGGCGCCATGCGC
>NZ_JCBAMT010000141.1:0-10003 GCF_059760445.1 Achromobacter sp. D7-1
ACCTCGCGGTTGCCGGGGCATTGCTTTGCTGATCAGGCAGGGATCAGGCCGCCAGCAGTTGGCGCAGCACGAAGGGCAGGATGCCGCCGTGTTGGTAGTAGTCCACCTCGATCGGGGTGTCGATGCGCAGCAGCACCGTGACGTCCTGCTTCGAACCATCCTTGCGGGTGATCGTCAGCGTCACGTCCTGCATCGGCTTGATGCCGTTTTCCAGGCCCGAGATGTCATAGGTTTCCTCGCCGGTGATGCCCAGCGACTGCACGCTGTCCGCGCCCTTGAACTGCAGGGGCAGCACGCCCATGCCGACCAGGTTGCTGCGGTGGATGCGTTCGAAGCTGCGGGTGATCACGGCCTTCACGCCCAGCAGCTGGGTACCCTTGGCGGCCCAGTCGCGCGACGAGCCGGTGCCGTACTCTTCGCCGCCGAACACCACGGTGGGCGTGCCGGCGCCGACGTACTTCATGGCCGCGTCATAGATGGACATCTGCTCGCCGCTGGGCTGGAACAGGGTGTCGCCGCCTTCGAAGCGGCTGCCGTCCGGCAGCGCCGGGATCATGAGGTTCTTGATGCGCACGTTGGCGAAGGTGCCGCGCATCATGATCTCGTGGTTGCCGCGGCGCGAACCGTAGCTGTTGAAGTCGGCCTTCATGACGCCGTTTTCCTTCAGCCACTTGCCCGCGGGCGAGGTTTCCTTGATGGAGCCGGCCGGCGAGATGTGGTCGGTGGTGACCGAGTCGCCGAACACGCCCAGCGCGCGCGCGCCCTTGACCGCCGGCATCGCGCCCGGCGTCATGCCGAAGCCGTCGAAGAAGGGCGGCTCGGCGATGTAGGTGGAATCAGGCCAGTTGTAGGTGTCGCCGGTGACGCCCTTGATGTTCTCCCAGAGCTTGCCGGGATTGCTCTTGACCTGGCCGTAGTTGGCTTCGAAGGCCTTGGGGTCCAGGGCGTACTTCAGCAGCGACTCGACTTCCTCGGTGGTCGGCCAGATGTCGCCCAGCCAGACGTCGCCGTTCTTGCCGCGGCCCACGGGTTCGGTCATCAGGTCGCGCGTGACCGTGCCGGCCAGGGCGTAGGCCACGACCAGCGGCGGCGAGGCCAGGAAGTTGGCCTTGATGTTCGGATGGATGCGGGCTTCGAAGTTGCGGTTGCCCGAGAGCACGGCCGAGCAGATCAGGTCGTTGCCGGTGATGGCTTCGTTCAGGTCCGGGGTCAGGTCGCCGGCGTTGCCGATGCAGGTGGTGCAGCCGTAGGCGGCGACGTCGAAGCCGAGCTTTTCCAGGTAGGGCAGAAGGCCCGTCTTGGTCAGGTATTCAGTGACCACACGGGAGCCAGGGGCCAGCGAGGTCTTGATGTGCTTGGGCACCGTCATGCCGGCTTCCACGGCCTTCTTGGCCAGCAGGCCGGCCGCCAGCAGCACGCTGGGGTTGGACGTGTTGGTGCAGGACGTGATGGCGGCGATCAGGACGTCGCCGTTCTTGACCTTGGTGCCGGCGCTGGTGGTGAACGTCTGTTTTAGCTTTTCGGCCGGCTGGTTGAAGCCGTTCTCGGCGACCGGCTTGGAGTACAGGTCGATGAAGGTGTTCTTGACGTTGCCGATCTCGATGCGGTCCTGCGGACGCTTCGGGCCCGCCAGCGACGGCGCGACGGTGGACAGGTCCAGCGTCAGCAGCTTGGTGAAATTGATGTCCTTTGCCTTGGGCACGCCGAACATCTTCTGGGCCTTGAAGTAGGCTTCGAAGGCGGCGATTTCGTCTTCCGTGCGGCCGGTACCGCGGAAGTAGTCGATGGTGCGTTCGTCGACCGGGAAGAAGCCCATGGTGGCGCCGTATTCCGGCGCCATGTTGCCGATGGTGGCGCGTTCGGCCACCGACAGGCTGGCGGTGCCTTCGCCGCAGAATTCGACGAACTTGCCTACCACCTTCTCGCGGCGCAGCATTTCAGTGATGGTCAGCACCAGGTCGGTGGCGGTGACGCCGCCGCGCAGCTTGCCCTTGAGTTCCACGCCGACCACGTCGGGGGTCAGGAAGTACACGGGCTGGCCCAGCATGCCGGCTTCGGCTTCGATGCCGCCCACGCCCCAGCCCACCACGCCGATGCCGTTGATCATGGTGGTGTGGCTGTCGGTGCCCACCAGCGAGTCGGGGTAGTAGACGTTGTTCTGCTTGTCCAGGTGCACGCCGCGCGCCAGGTATTCCAGGTTGACCTGGTGGACGATGCCGAAGCCCGGAGGCACGACGCCGAAGGTGTCGAACGCCTGCATGCCCCACTTCATGAACTGGTAGCGCTCCTGGTTGCGCTTGAATTCCAGCTTCATGTTCAGGTCCAGCGCATTCTTGGTGCCGAAGTAGTCGATCATGACCGAGTGGTCCACCACCAGGTCCACCGGCACCAGCGGTTCAATGCTCTTGGGGCTCTTGCCCATCTTGTCGGCCACCGAACGCATGGCGGCGATGTCGGCCAGCAGCGGCACGCCGGTGAAGTCCTGCAGCACCACGCGGGCCACCACGAACGGAATTTCGTCTTCACGGCGGGCATTGGCCTGCCAGTTGGCCAGCTGCTTGACGTGCTCTTCGGTTACCTTCTTGCCGTCGCAATTGCGCAGCACGGACTCCAGCACGATGCGGATCGAAACCGGGAGCCGCTGCACGTCGATGCCGAGGGACTTGCCCAGCGCCGGCAGCGAATAGTACTGACAGGATTTATTGCCGATCTTGAAATTCTTGAGGGTGTCTAGGGTGTTGTGCGGCATGATGGACTCCGTGGTTTTGCCCGGTTGAAGCCGGCATTTTCTGGCGTTTTTGGGCATTTGTCATTCTATGTGAGACTGACGCCTGCGCGGTTGCATGTCTTATATCTTATATAAGACTTGGCCGGACCGTCAAAGTTCCCCTACTGCAATCAGGGGCGGCGCGGCTTTTGGCCTCACCCGATACTCTGGCCGAGGCGCGCGCGAGCCGCAAGCCTCTTTTATCAAGAAAGTCCTACGCGGATGTTGCGGCGCGCCGCGGCGAGCCGGGAACGATGGCGGCCGCCCGGCCGCTATGCCAGGAAATGGCGCAGCAGCGTGGTCAGCTCCGTGCGCAGGAAATCGACCACCGCGCGCTGCGCGGTCGAGGGGTAGGGATTGGGCGTGGTCAGGATGAACAGCTTGTCGCCCGGCCCCATGGCTTGGTAGGCGGGGAGCACGGGCGTCAGGCGGCCCGCCGCGATGTCCGCGTACACCACATAGGCGGGCAGCAGCGCCACGCCCGCGCCGGCGCGCGCGGCCTGGGCCAGGAACGGGAAATACTCCGACTGCAGCCGCGGCGCGAGCTTGGCCTCGTGCAGTTGGTCCTTGCGGCGCAGGCGCAGCGTGACCAGGGGCCTGGGATCGGGCGGACCGAGGAAGTGCAGGCGCGCAAGGTCGCGCGGATGGGCCGGCGCGCCGAATTGTTCCAGATAAGAGGGCGCCGCGCACAGCACCCATTTGACGTCGCCGAGCGCGCGCGCCACGTAATCCTGGGGCGGGGTGGTCATCACCCGCAACGCCACATCGATTTCCGAGGAAATCAGGTCGCTCACCCGGTTGGAAAACAGCACGCGCAGGGTCAGCGAGGGATGGCGCAGGGCGAAGCTCACCAGCAGCGGGCGCAATTGGTCCAGCTCGCCCAGCCCGGTGGGAATGCTGAGCCGGACATGGCCCGCCGGTTCCGAGCCCAGCTTCTGCAAGGCGTGGCGGGCGGATTCGACCTCGCGCGCCATGCGCGCGCCGTGTTCATACAGCACCGAGCCTTGCTGCGTCAGTTCCAACCTGCGGGTGCTGCGCCGGATGAGCTGGGCGCCGAAAGCCCGTTCCAGCTTCTGCAGGTTGCGGCTGACGTGCGAACGGGTCACGCCGTGGCGCACCGCCGCTTCGCTCAGCGTGCCCGCGTCGACGATGGTGACGAACAGCTGTATCAGATTGAGATCCAACGCGGGCAGGGCGGGCATGCGCGGTCTTATTGTTGACTGTGAGGAAACATAGTTTACGCAAACTGCGGGATTGTCGCGGCGTGGCGCTGGTTGATATTCTGGCCTCCACCAAACAGGAGACCAGGCCATGCCTCAAAACCAGCCCGGCGGGACCGCCCCGCAAACCATGTTCCGCGCCGACCTGTTCCGTGGCCAGCGCATCCTCGTCACCGGTGGCGGCACCGGCCTGGGCTACGCCATGGCCGAGCGGCTGGCGGCGCTGGGCGCGTCGCTGCACCTGTGGGGGCGCCGCGCCGCCGTGCTGGAAGAAGCCGCCGCCGGCCTGCGCCAACGTTACGGCGCGGAGGTCCACGTCCAGGCGGTGGATATCCGCGATGCCGAGGCGGTGGACGCCGCCGTCGAAGCCATCTGGACCGGGCATGGCGCGTTGACCGGTCTGGTCAACAACGCCGCGGGGAACTTCATCAGCCCCACCGAGAAGCTCTCGCCCCGCGGCTTCAACGCCATCGCCGACACGGTGTTCCGCGGCACCTTCTACACCACCCAGGCCGTGGGCAAGCGCTGGATTGCGCAAGGCACGGGCGGGGCGGTGCTGTCCATCGTGGTGACCTGGGTCTGGACCGGTTCGCCCTTCGTGGTTCCCTCGGCCATGTCCAAGGCCGGCATAGACGCCATGACCAAGTCGCTGGCCATCGAATGGGGCCGCCACGGCATTCGCCTCAACGCCATCGCGCCGGGCGTGATTCCGACCGAAGGCGCCAGCGCGCGCCTGCGGCCCAAGGACCAGGGCGCTGACACCCAGACGCAGCAGAACCCGATGCGGCGTCTCGGCACCGGACACGACATAGGCGAACTCGCCGCTTTCCTGCTGAGTCCGGGCTACGACTGGATCAACGGCCAGACCATCGCGCTGGATGGCGGCGACTATCTGGCCAACGGCGCCTATTTCAAGCAGTACGCCGAATGGAGCGACGCGGACTGGGCTGCCGCGCGCCAGGCGATCGAAGCGCGCACCGCGCAGGACAAGGCGCAGCGCAGCACGGAGGCCTCATGACGGACAGCACCATCCATGCGGGCGGCGAGCGTCTGTCAGGCGCCGCGCTGGCGGCGCGCGGCGAGCAGGTCGCCGCCGGCCTGGCTGCGATGGGCGTGCGGGAAGGCGACGTGATCGCCGTGCTGTTGCGCAACGGCCTGCCTTACCTGGAGATCATCCACGCCTGCAAGCGGCTGGGTTGCTACTACTGCCCGATCAACTGGCATTTCACTGCCGCCGAAGTGGCGTTCCTGATTGAAGATAGCGGCGCCCGGCTGCTGATCGCCCATGCCGACCTGTGGCAGCCGCTGCGCGATGCGCTGCCGGCCGGTCTGCCTGTGCTGCTGGCCGGCCTTGGCGCGGCGCAGCCCGGGCAGGCGGACTACGACGCGTGGCGCGACAGCCAGCCGCCCTACGATGGTCCGCGCGTGGCGCCGCGCGGCCACATGGCCTATACCTCCGGCACTACCGGCCGGCCCAAGGGCGTGGTGCGCGCGCCATTTCCGCTGGAGCACCTGGCGCGCCACCAGCAACAGGTCGAAGCGGTGGTGGAAGCGGCCTACGGCCTGCGCCCGGGCTCCCGCGCCTTGCTGCCCGCGCCGATCTATCACAGCGCGCCCAGCGTGTACGCGCAGGTCGCCTTGCGGGTCTGCGAGACCTTCGTGCTGACCGACAGGTTCGACCCCATCGAGGTGCTGCGCCTGATCGAGGCGCATCGCATCGATACGGTCTACCTGGTCCCCATCATGTACGTGCGCCTGTTGAAGCTGGATGCCGCCGCGCGCGCCGCGCACGACCTGTCGTCGCTGCGCTTCGTGGCCTCGACCGGCGCGCCCTGCGCGCCGGAAATCAAGCGCGCCATGATCGAATGGCTGGGCCCCGTCATCCATGAAACCTATGCCTCCAGCGAGGCCGGGATGGTCACGGTCATCGATTCGCACGAAGCGCTCGCCCGCCCCGGCAGCGCCGGCCGGCCCGTCGGCGGCGCGCAGATCAGGATCTATGCCGAGGACGGGTCGCCTTGCGCGGCGGGCGAAATCGGGCGGATCCACGTGCGCCAGCCGGCCTATGCGGACTTTACCTATCGCAACAATCCCCAGGCCCGCGCGGAAGTCGAGAAGGACGGGCTCATCGGCCTGGGCGACCTGGGCTATCTGGATGCGGACGGCTATCTGTACGTATGCGACCGCGAATCGGATCTGGTGATCTCGGGCGGCGTGAACATCTATCCCGCCGAGATCGAGCATCAGTTGATGCAGTATCCGGGCGTGGCGGATTGCGCCGTGTTCGGCGTGCCCGATGACGAATACGGAGAGCGGCTGATGGCGCTGGTGCAGCCCGCGGCGGGCGCCTCGCCCGAGGCCGAGGCGCTGACGCAATGGCTGGCGCAACGGCTCGCGCGCTACAAGGTGCCGCGCGAACTGCAACTGCGCGCGGAACTGCCGCGCGACGACAACGGCAAGATCGCCAAGCGCAGGCTGCGCGCCGAATTCTGGGCGGGCAGGCAGCGCAAGGTATAGCGCAGAGCGGCGCACGGCCGCGACAACAAGAGCACGATAGCTCGGGAGACAAGCATGGCATATGGACTGAACCACAGGCTGCGTCGCATCGCGGCCGCAACGATCTTCGCGCTCGCCGGCCCCGGTGCCGCGTTGGCGGCGTTTCCGGACAAGCCGGTCAAACTGGTCGTGCCGTACACGCCAGGAGGATCCGCCGACCAATTGTCGCGGGTGCTGGCCGAGGGCATGTCGCGCGATCTCGGGCAACCCGTGGTCGTGGAGAACAAGCCCGGCGCCAACACCATGATCGCCGCCACCCAGGTAGCGCGATCCGCACCCGACGGCTATACGGTTTTTCTCGCCAGCAACGCCAGCATGGTGCTCAATCCCATGCTCTACCAGCGCATCGCCTATGACGCCGCGCGCGACTTCCGCGTGCTCGGCATCGCCGCCGAATTGCCGTTGGTGGTGGTGGCCAACAACGAGGTGCCGGCCGGCTCGCTGGCTGAATTCGTCACCTATGCCAAGGCGCAGCCTGGCAAGCTGAACTACGCCTCCGTGGGCATCGGCAATCCGCTGCAGTTGGCGACCGAACTGCTGAAATCACGCACCGGCATGGACGTGGCGCATATCCCGTACAACGGCAGCGCGCCCGCGCTGACCTCACTGATGGGCAACGACACGCAACTCATGGTGGACGTGGTCAGCACGTCGCTGCCGCTGGTGCGGGAACGCAAGATCAAAGCGCTGGCCGTCACCACCGCGGAAAGGCTGGCCGTGCTGCCGGAGGTGCCGACCGTGGCGGAAAGCGGCTTTCCGGGATTCCGCGCCGCCACCTGGTTTGGCCTGGCCGTGCCGCGCGCCGTGCCGCAGGTCGAGGCGCAGCGCCTGCAGGCGGCGCTGGACAAGGTACTGAAGGATCCGGCGTTCCGCGGCCGCTTCGAACCGCTGGGCCTGGTGATCCAGGCGCCGCGCAGCCAGGCCGACGTCGACGCCTATGTGCAGGAAGACCGCCAGCGCTGGGGCGCGGTGATCGAGTCCAATCACATCAAGCTGGACTGAGTCGGCAACGGCCGGGGGAGTGAGCTTGGCTGGTTCGCACCGCCTGAGGGTTGGCGCAAGCGGCCGCCGCCCTCAGGCCTTCTTGCCGCCGCCGCGCCGCGCCTTGCGCGTGACGTTGCGCCGCGACATCTCGGAGTCCAGGATCAGCCGGCCTTCGAGCTTGCCGTGCATGCGCTTGACCGAGCGCATCGCGTCCTGCATGTGTTCGCTCATCAGGTCGCGCACCTGTTCGACGTCCCGCTCGCGCGCCGCCGCCAGGATCTTGCGGTGGAAACCCGCGTTGGCGCTGCCGAAGCGCTGCTGCTCGGACAACGGCATCTCGTTGTCGAACACGGTCAGTTGCCGGATCATTTCGTTGGTCATCTCGCAGCTGAACCGCAGGAACGGATTGGGGCAGGCCGCGGCGAAGATGTCGTGGAAATTGATCTCTTCCTGGCGCTGTGCCAGCGGATCGTCCACATGTTCTGCGGACGGATCGCAGCAGGCGATGTTTTCCTCCAGCGCGGCGAAATGCGCCTCTGTCAGGAAGGGCACGGCGCTGGCTGCCAGTTCGGGCTCCAGCAGCTTGCGCACCTGGTAGATGTCCTCGATCCGCACTTCCTTGAAGAAAAGGTAGTTCTGCATCAGCTGGAAAGTGCGGTCCAGCGGCACCTCGACCACGGTGCCGCCGCCGCCCGGTCCGGTGCTGACCTTCACCAGTCCCTGCACCTCCAGCGATTTGAGCGCTTCGCGCATGGTGCTCTTGCTGACCGAGAACATGCTTTGCAACTCGCTCTCGCGCGGCAGCTTGTCGCCTGGCAACAGGTTCTTGGCCGTGATCAGCCGCTTGATCTCCTCGGCGACCAGGTCGCTGCGCTTGGGCGGACTCGACGCGCCCGCGGCTTGTAGGTCATGACTGTTGAACGCCATTGCGTTCCTCCGTTGCTGCGTGGTGTGCGCGGGGTGGCCCCGTGGCGGTACTGCGCGGACCCCGGGTTATACCTGATGCGCCCGCTATTGACAGAGCCGGCTCGCCAAACTGATCATGATAATAATCCTATTTATCATGATAAATAGGATGGTAGTCGCAGTATAGGCACGAAGCGCCAGGACTTGCGAGTACGCCCGCGTGGCGGCGGCCCTGGCACGGGAGCTCGGAGCAGACAGAGTCGGAATGGGGACGCGCATGGTGCGCGCCCGACATCGTCAATATGCCGCGGCAGCGCCAGCGGCAGCCAGGGAGAACCATCTTGAATCGCCGCAACCTGCTGAAAATGGCCGCGCTTGGCGCGGTGCCCGGATCATTGTGGGCCGCCCGGTCCGCGTTGGCGCAAGCCGATGCCATCCAGTTCGGGTGTCCGGTGCCCATGTCGGGTGCTTTTGCCGCCAACGGCAAGTACGCCGACCTGGGTATGAAACTGGCGCTGGAACAGTACGGCCGCGCGCTGGACCGGCCGCTGGCCTACACCGTGCTGGACACCGAGGGCAAGCCGGCAACGGCGGTGCGCAAGGTGCAGGAAATCTCGCAACAGAAGGGCGTCAAGTTCTTCGCCGGAGGCATCCTGTCATCAGAGGCGCTGGCCATGGGCAAGGAAGTCGAGCGCGCCGGCGGCGTCTTCATCACCACCGCGGGCGCGGACGAAATCACCGGCAAGGATTGCAACCGCGCGACCTTCCGCTGGTCCGTACCCACCTTCGGCGCCATCGAACAGACCGTGCGCCCCTTGCTCGAAAAGCTGCCCAACGCCAAGCGCTGGTACACCATCACGCCGCAATACGTGTTCGGCGACGGCCTGCTCGGCGCGGCCAAGGCGATCTTCAAGGAAAAAGGCATCGAGCATGTGGGCAACAGCTACCACTCGCTGACCGAGAAGGAGTTCAGCGGCTACCTCACCAACGCCATGGCGGCCAAGCCGGACGTGCTGCTGATCCTGAATTTCGGCTCGCAGTCCTCGGACACGTTGCGCCAGGCCGTCAGCTTCGGCATGAAGCAGAACTGCACCATCCTGGTGGCCTGGGCGTCGGGCCTGGAACAGTTCGAAGGCCTGGGCGCCGACCTGTGCGAAGGCGTGTATTTCGGCGCGCAGTACTGGCACGGCATCGACTCGCCGCTGAACAAGGAACTGGTGCAGCTGTCCCGGGACAAGACGCGCGCCAATCCCAACTACAGCCTGGCGGGCTCCTACATCTGCACCCGCATCATGCTGGACGCCATCGCCCGGGCCGGCAGCGCCGACCCGGCCAAGGTCATCGCCGTGATGGAGGGCATGGCCTACGAAGGCCTGACGGGCAAGGAGGAAATCCGCAAGGAAGACCACCAGGTCCTGAAGAACTACTACCTGCTCAAGGGCCGCGCCAAGAAGGACATGAAGGACAAGGACGACTATGCCGAGATCGTGCATAGCGGCCGCTCTTTCCTGCCGCCCGCGGAGACCGGCTGCAAGCTGTAGCGCGCCCCTGAGGCGGGCGACCGCGGACG
>NZ_JCBAMT010000142.1:0-9670 GCF_059760445.1 Achromobacter sp. D7-1
AGCAACGCTTGCCGGCCTCGGCGCGTATACTGGGCGGCGTTGCGGGCCCTGGGGGGCCCGCGCAATCGCTGGAGCTGCCCGCAGCTGGCGGCCCGGCGTCTAACAATAACGAGCCGCAGCTGGCGCCCCATCACTCCATAGACCACTTCATGACCGCTAACCTTTCCAAGATCACCTGCGTCGAAGATCTGCGCGCCATTGCGCAGAAACGCGTGCCGCGCATGTTCTACGACTACGCGGATTCCGGCGCCTGGACCGAAGGCACCTACCACGCCAACGAAAGCGATTTTCAGAAGATCAAGCTGCGCCAGCGCGTGGCGGTGAACATGGAAGGCCGGTCGCTGCGCACCACCATGGTGGGCCACGATGTCATCATGCCGCTGGCGATTTCGCCTACCGGCCTGACCGGCATGCAGCACGCCGATGGAGAAATCCTGGCGGCCAAGGCGGCGGCGGATTTCGGCGTGCCCTTCACCCTGTCCACCATGAGCATCTGCTCACTGGAAGACGTGGCCGAAGCGACCAAGAAGCCCTTCTGGTTCCAGCTCTACGTGATGCGCGACCGCGAGTTCGTCGCCAGCCTCATTGACCGCGCCAAGGCTGCCGGCTGCTCGGCGCTGGTGCTGACGCTGGACCTGCAGATCATGGGCCAGCGCCACAAGGACATCAAGAATGGCCTGTCGACGCCGCCCAAGCCCACCCTGCGCAATCTCATCAACCTGGCGACCAAGCCGCGCTGGTGCATGGGCATGCTGGGCACCAAGCGCCGCACCTTCGGCAACATCGTCGGACACGTCAAGGGCGTGGACGACCTGTCCTTGCTTTCGTCCTGGACGGCCGACCAGTTCGATCCTCGCCTGAGCTGGGACGACGTCGAATGGATCAAGCAGCGCTGGGGCGGCAAGCTCATCATCAAGGGCATCCTGGACGTCGAGGACGCGCAGATGGCCGCCAATAGCGGCGCCGACGCGCTCATCGTCAGCAACCACGGCGGACGCCAACTGGACGGCGCCATGTCGTCCATCGCCGCCCTGCCCTCGATCGCCGATGCCGTCGGTTCCAAGATCGAAGTGTGGATGGACGGCGGCGTGCGTTCCGGCCAGGACATCCTGAAGGCCGTGGCGCTGGGCGCGCGCGGCGCCATGATCGGCCGCGCCTTCCTGTACGGCCTGGGCGCCTACGGCCAGGCCGGCGTGAAACGCGTGCTGGAGATCCTGTACAAGGAAATGGATACGACGATGGCGCTGTGCGGCCGTCGCTCTATCGAGCCCGGCGACCGCAGCATCCTGCTGCCCGGCACCTACCTGAACTGAACGGTTCGGCGGCCCATGAGAAAAAGCCTGGATACGGTAGCGTGCCAGGCTTTTTTCGTTGGCGCGCGCTCTGGGAGGGCACATGAGCAAACGCAGGAGCCATCATGACGCGTAACAAACAAGACAAGGCACGCCACCCGGGCGCGGGCAAGCGGCTGCTGGGCGCGGCGGTGGCGGCGTTGCTGTCGGCCGGGGCCGCGGCGCAGCAGACCACGCTGCATGTCGGCATGAACGGCGGCGACATGGCGCGGGTGTTCACGCAGCATGTGTTTCCGGCTTTTGAGCGCGCCCATAACGTCCGGATTGTGGTGGAGCCGGGCATATCGACAGAGGTGCTGGCGCGGGCCCAAGCGGAAAAGGACAAGCCGCGGCTGCACCTTATGTTCCTGGACGACGGCGTCATGGCGCGCGCGATATCCATGGGGCTGTGCGCGCAACTCAATGACGATCCGGTGTTGAAGGAGCTGTACCCCACCGCGGTGAAGAAGGATCGCATGGCCGCGGGGATCGACATCGGCATGACCGGCCTGGGCTACAACACCAAGGTCTTCGCCGAGCGGGGCTGGGCGCCGCCGACTTCGTGGATGGACCTTGCCGATCCGAAGTACAGGGGCCAGGTCGTGGTCCAGTCGGCCTCGAGCAGCACCTTTGGCCTGCATACGTTCCTGATGATCAACCGCATCCTGGGCGGCGACGACCGGAACTACGGACCGGGCTTCGCGCACTGGCCGACCGTGGTCGGCCCGAACGTGCGCGAATACCTGCCGGATTCGGCGCGCCTGGCCGACATGGTGCAGGCCGACGAAGCGGCGCTGTTTCCCTGGACACCCACCGCCATCACTCGCCTGAAGAAGCGCGGCGTGCACGTGGAATACGCGCAACCCAGGGAGGGATCGATGATCCTGATGGTGGGCGAATGCGTCGTTGCCGGCAACAGCCAGCCGGAGCTGTCGCAGAAGCTGGCGCTGTATTTGCTGTCCGAGCGGGCGCAGACCAAGGCGCTGGAGATGGGCGGGCACTTCCCGTCCAACCGCAACGTGCTGGCTCCCGCCGACCATGCGGATGCGCTGCAACGTTTCCAGGGCTATATGTCGAACGCCAAGATACCGAACTGGGACCAGATCAACGAGACCCGGCCCGCGTTCAACGCCCGCTGGAACCGGGAGATCGGGCGCTGACGGCCTCTGTCCCGGGTGGGCCAAAAAAGCGCAAAATCTGCAAAGGCCGGCCCGCTACATTGCTCTCCAAGGAGACCGCATGAAGCCCGCAACCCTGAACCACTATGGCCAGCGCCTGGAGCCCGTCCTGCGCTGGCTGGCAAGCCACCCCGACGCCGACCCGGACCTGTACCGGCTGGCCGAGCTGGCCTGCCTGTCGCCCTATCACTTCCATCGCGTCTACCGCGCCATGATGGGAGAGACGGTGAACGCCACCGTGCAGCGTATCCGCATGCACCGCGCGGCGGTGGCGTTGGGGAATTCCGAGGCTTCCTTGCGCGAGGTGGCGCAGCGCGCCGGCTATGAGTCGGACGCGGCGTTCAACCGGGCATTCGGCGCGACCTTCGGCATCTCGCCGGGGCGATACCGGGCTGTCCGCTCCCGTCCCTTCGACCCCCAGGAGCTAGGCATGTATCCCATCAAGATCGAAACTTTTCCCGGCGCGACGCTGGCGGTCCTGCCGCATCGCGGCAGCTATCAGGAGATCGGCCCGCTGTTCTCGCGCGCCTTCATGCTGGCCGTGAGCCGCGGCATTGCGCAGCCCGATTCCATTGGCTATGGCGTGTATTTCGACGACCCCGAGCAGGTGCTGGCCAGCCAGCTGCGTTCCATGGCCGGCATGTCGGTGGCGCCCGACGCCGACCTGGGCGCGGAGCTGGAACGCTTCGAGATCCCGCAAGGCCGCTGCGCCATCCTGACCTACACCGGGCCCTACAACGAGATGGACAAGCCCTACAACTGGATGTTCTCGGAATGGCTGCCCGGCAGCGGCGAGGTGCCGGCGGATTTTCCGATGTTCGAGCAGTATCTGAATGATCCGCGCACCACGCCGCCGGCGCAGCTGCAAACGCGCATCTGCCTGCCGTTGAAGTAAGGCGCGGCACCGCCGCCGCGCCTTGCGCGCTCAGCGGGCTGGCGTCTGGAAGCTGACCGAGGCCGGACGGCCGGGCAGGTTCAGGGTCGCGGTGGCGGGCGGCGTGGTCGCCACCACCTGGCCGGCGCGCAGCACCATCAGGCGGGTGGCGCGCAGGCGCAGCGCTTCGACGGCATCGCGCGCCTGCAGCAGCACCAGATCAGCGCGCTTGCCGACCGCCAGGCCGGTTTCGTCCAGACCCAGGATCTTGGCCGGCGTGGTGGTGACGGCTTCGAAACAGGCGCGCATCGCGTCCTGGCCCGTCATCTGGGCCACGTGCAGGCCCATGTGCGCGACTTCCAGCATGTCGCCCGAACCCAGGCTGTACCAGGGGTCCATCACGCAGTCGTGGCCGAAGGCCACCGGCACGCCGGCTGCCAACAACTCGGGCACGCGGGTCATGCCGCGGCGCTTGGGATAGGTGTCGTGACGGCCTTGCAGCGTGATGTTGATCAGCGGGTTGGCGATGGCGGCTACGCCGGCTTCGCGCATCAGCGGGATCAGCTTGGAGACGTAGTAGTTGTCCATGGAGTGCATGGACGTCAGGTGCGAACCCGTCACGCGGCCTTGCAGGCCCAGGCGTTGGGTGTGGTACGCCAGCGTCTCAATATGGCGCGATAGAGGATCGTCGCTTTCGTCGCAGTGCATGTCCACGCGCAGGCCGCGTTCAGCAGCCAGTTCGCACAGGATGCGCACCGATTCCGCGCCGTCCTGCATGGTGCGTTCGAAGTGCGGAATGCCGCCGACCACGTCCACGCCCATGTCCAGCGCGCGCTTGAGATTGTCCAGGGCGCCGGGGGCGCGCAGCACGCCGTCCTGCGGGAAGGCCACCAGCTGCAGGTCCAGGTAAGGCTTGACCTTCTCGCGCACGTGCAGCAGCGCTTCCGTGGCCAAGAGGCGCGGATCGCACACGTCCACGTGCGAGCGGATGGCCAGCAAGCCCCGCGCCACGGCCCAATCGCAATAGGCCAGCGCACGCTCGACCAGCGCTTCCTGGGTCAGCAGCGGCTTGAGCTCGCCCCACAGCGCGATGCCTTCCAGCAGCGTGCCCGACTGGTTCACGCGAGGCAGTCCGAAGGACAGCGTGGAATCCATATGGAAGTGCGCGTCGACGAAGGGCGGCGCCACCAACTGGCCCGCCGCGTCCACGGTCTGCGCGGCCTCGGCCTTCAGCGCCGGCTCCAGCGCCACGATGCGGCCGTTGGCGATGCCGATGTCGATGTTCTGGCGGCCATCGGGCAGCGTGCAGTGTCTGAGTATCAGGTCGAGCATGGTGTTCCTAGCTGAAGGTTTCTGTGGTTCATGGTACTGCGCCCCTCGTTGCATCAAACCGGCGTCGCCCTATCCGGGACGCTCAGCCGGTCCGAAGCGATGCTCATTGGCGGCATGAAGCTGGTGCTCCCCCATCCGGGTCGCATGGAGCCGGCTCTGCCGGTCCATCGCGACGCCCCTGGGGGAAGCGCGCAGCGCTCGGGGGGGCCCCTACCTTTCGCCTTTGCGATAGGGCTTCATCAGCGCCTGCGGATACGCGGCGCGGCGCGCCATCACCACCAGGGCGAGGATGGACAGCACATAGGGCAGCATCAGATAGACCTGGTACGGCAATTCCGGCAGGCCGGGCAAGGCCGCGCCGCCTTGCTGCATGCGCAGTTGCAGCGCGTCGAAGAAGGCGAAGATCAGCGCGCCCAGCAGCGCCTTGCCGGGCCGCCATGACGCGAACACGACCAGCGCCACGCAGACCCAGCCGCGGCCGTTGACCATGTTGAAGAAGAAAGCGTTGAACGCCGCCAGCGTCAGGAAGCTGCCGGCCACGCCCATCAGCGCGGAGCCCGCGACGATGGCGCCCATGCGCAGGCGCGTCACCGACAGGCCCTGCCCTTCGGCCGCAGCCGGGTTCTCGCCCACCATGCGGATCGCCAGGCCGACCGGCGTGCGGTTCAGCACCCAGGCCAGAATGGGCACGGCGGCCAAGGCCAGCAAGGTCATGGGCGTCTGTCCCGCCAGCACCGGGCCGATGAACGGAATGCCGTCCAGGAACTTCATCTCGGCGAACGGCGTGATGGTGGGCGGCGTGGTCACGCTGGGGAAGGTGACACGGTAGGCGAAATAGCTCAGGCTGGTGGCCAGCAGCGTGACGCCCAGGCCGGACACGTGCTGCGACAGGCCGAGTGGCACGGTCAGCACTGCGTGCAGCAGCCCGAATACCGCGCCCGCAAAGGCGGCCGCCAGCACGCCCACATAGAGCGGCGCGCCCAGGTACACCACCAGCCAGCCGGTGAAGGCGCCAGCGGCCATGATGCCTTCGATGCCCAGGTTCAGCACGCCCGCGCGTTCGCACAGCAGCACGCCCAGCGTGCCCAGTATCAGCGGCGTCGCCAGGCGCAGCACTGCCACCCAGAACGCCGAAGAACTCATCAGATCCATCCATTCCATGGCGTGTTCCTCAGGCCCGGTTGCGGCGCAGGCGGTACTGCGCGAATAGCGTCGCGACCAGCATGGCGAGCAACGATGTGGCGACGATGACGTCGGCGATGTAGTTCGGCACTGCGATGGCGCGGCTCATGCTGTCCGCGCCCACCAGCATGCCGGCCACGAACAGGCTGGCCAGGATCACGCCCAGCGGATGCAGGCCGGCCAGCATGGCTACCACCACGCCGGTGTAGCCATAGCCCGGCGACATGTCGAGCGTGACGTAGCCGGTGCGGCCCGCGACCTCGATCGCGCCCGCCAGCCCGGCCAGCGCGCCGGACAGCATGGCGGTGCCCAGCATGACGCGGCTCACCGGCAGGCCCAGGAAGCGCGAGGCGTGTGCGTTGGCGCCGACCGCGCGCATCTGGAAGCCGAATACGGTGTAGCGGTTCAGCAGCCACAGTCCCAGCGCCAGGCCGGCGGCCCACAGCAGGCCGGTGTGAGCGCGGGTGCGTTCGATCAGCTTGCCGAGTTCCAGGTCGCCGTTGAGCGCCACGGACTGCGGCCAGCCCATGGCCATGGGATCCTTCATGGGGCCGTCCAGCATCATCGACACGAACAGCAGCACGATGAAGTTGCCCAGCAGCGTGGTCACCACTTCGTCCACGCCGAGGCGGGTCTTGAGGATGGCGGGAATCAGCAGCAGCAAGGCGCCAGCCAGGGCGGCGGCCAGCATCATGCCGGCAAACAGCGCGGGCACCGGCAGGTCGAAGCCGGTGCCGTCATGCAGGCCGCCCACCGCCACCGCGGCCAGCGCGCCCAGGTACAGCTGGCCTTCGGCGCCGATGTTGTAGAAGCGCGCGCGGAACGCCACCGCACAGGCCAGGCCAGTCAGCATCAACGGCGTGGCGCGGGTCAGCGTTTCCGACAGCGCGAAGCGCGAGCCGAACGCGCCTTCGAACAGCAAGGCATAGGTGCGGCCCACGGGGGCGCCGGCCCAGGCCACCAGCAAGGTGCAAACCGCCAGCGTGAAGGCGATGGCCGCGAAAGGCGCCAGGGCCAGCGCCAGGCGGCTGGGTTCCGGACGGCGTTCCAGGATCAGTTTCATGCGAGTAATGCTCGGTAGGGGGTGGAGTCGCGCGGAAGGGAGCGGGTTGTCATCCCTGCGTGCCCGTCATGGCCAGGCCCACCGTGGCGGGCGTCCATTCGGACACCGGCTTCACGGCGATCAGCTTGCCGCCGCACAGCACGGCGATGCGGTCGGCCAGCGCGAAGATTTCTTCCAGGTCTTCGGATACCAGCAGCACGCCCGCGCCGCGCGTGCGCGCCGCCAGCAGTTGCTCGCGCACATAGGCGACCGCGCCGATGTCCAGGCCCCAGGTGGGCTGGTCGGCCACGATGAAGCGCGGTTGGCGCGCCAGCGTGCGGCCCAGGATCAGCTTCTGCATGTTGCCGCCGGACAGGCTGCGGGTGCGGACGTCGAGCGACGCGGCTCGCACGTCGAACTGCTTGGCCAAGGCTTGTGCGTACGCTTTGCCGGCGCGCGCCCGAATCAGGCCCCAGCGCGCAAAGCGCGGGTCCTTCAGGTCTTCGACGATGGCGTTTTCCCACAAGGGGCTGTCGCCGATCACGCCTTCGCCGTGGCGGTCTTCCGGGATGCGGCCGACGTGGGCCGCAGTCCAGCCGGCTGGCGTCGTGGGGGCCGCCGCATGCTCGGGGCCCAGGCGTATGGTGCCGTCCGTGGGCTGGCGCAGGCCGGTCAGCACCGATAC
Organism: Achromobacter sp. D7-1; assembly: GCF_059760445.1. Lineage (NCBI taxonomy): Bacteria > Pseudomonadati > Pseudomonadota > Betaproteobacteria > Burkholderiales > Alcaligenaceae > Achromobacter > Achromobacter sp. D7-1. The sequence continues at coordinate 7,625 of NZ_JCBAMT010000142.1, forward strand.
CAGCGCCTGCTGGCCGTTGCCGGCCACACCCGCGATGGCGACGATCTCGTGCTTGTGGACCACCAGGTCCAGGCTGTCCAGGCGCGTGGCGCCGTCGCGGCCGTCGCGCACCGTCACTTGCGACAGCGTCACCACGGGCGCGGCCTGCTCGGCGGCGGCCACGGCTTCGGCGTGCGGCATGACGACCTTGCGGCCCACCATCAGCTCGGCCAGTTCGGCCGGGTTGGTGCTGGCGGTCTCGCGCTCGGCCACCAGCTTGCCCTGGCGCAGCACCGCCACGCGGCCTGACACCGCCATCACTTCGTCCAGCTTGTGCGAGATGAAGATCACGGCCAGGCCTTCGTCGACGAAGCCGCGCAGGGTGGCGAACAGGTCCTGCACTTCCTGCGGCGTGAGCACCGCGGTGGGCTCGTCCAGGATCAGGACGCGCGCGCCGCGGTACAGCGCCTTCAGGATCTCGACCCGTTGCTTCTCGCCGACCGACAGCGTGCCGACGCGCGCGTCCGGGTCCACGCCCAGGCCGAAGCGCTGGCCCAGTTCGACCAGCCGCTGGCGCGCCTTGCCGCGGCCGGATGCCAGTTTCCACAGCGATTCCGTGCCGACCATGATGTTGTCCAGCACGGTCAGGTTGTCGGCCAGCGTGAAGTGCTGGTGCACCATACCGACCCCGGCCGCCAGCGCGGCGTCGGGCCGGCCGGCGGGCAAGGGTTGGCCGAAGACTTCAATGTTGCCGGCGTCGGCCACGTAATGGCCAAACAGGATCGACACCAGGGTCGATTTGCCGGCGCCGTTCTCGCCCAGCAAGGCCAACACTTCGCCCTGGCGCAGCGTGAGCGATATGTCGTCGTTGGCCGTGAGGCTGCCGAAGCGTTTGGTGATCCCCGACAGCTGCAGGGCGAGAGACGCGTGGTTCATCGTGCCGAGGACTTGGGTTCTTTGTCGTTGACCTTGACGCTGAAGCCGCCGTCCAGGATGGCCTTCTGCTTGGCCTGGACCTTGGCCATCAGGTCGGCCGGGATCTTGCTTTCGAAGGTGCCCAGCGGCGCGAGCGACGAGCCCTTGTGCTTCATCAGCGAATACTGGCCGTAGTCATCGGCCTTGAACGTGCCGGCGCGGACCTGCTTGAGCGCTTCGTCGATGGTCGGTTCCATGCTCCACAGCGCCGAAGCCACCACGGTCTCCGGATACTGCTGCTGCGTGTCGATCACGTTGCCGATGGCCAGCTTGCCGCGTTCCTTGGCGGCGTCTGACACGCCGAAGCGCTCGGCATAGAGCACGTCGGCGCCCTTGTCGATCATGGCGAAGGCGGCTTCCTTGGCCTTCGGGGGATCGAACCAGGAACCGATGAAGGTCACGGTGAATTCGGCTTGCGGGTTCACTTCCTTGGCGCCTTCGATGAAGGCGTGCATCAGGCGGTTCACTTCGGGGATGGGGTAGCCGCCCACCAGGCCGATCTTGCCCGTCTTGCTCATGCCGCCGGCGATCATGCCGGTCAGGTAGGCGGGTTCCTGGATGTAGTTGTCGAACACCGAGAAGTTGGGCTGCTGCGGCTTGCCCGAGGAACCCATCAGGAAGGCGGTCTGCGGATAGTCCTTGGCCACCTTGCGGGCGGCGGCTTCCACCGCGAAGGCCTCGCCCACCACCAGCTTGTTGCCCTGCTCGGCGTACTGGCGCATCACGCGCTCGTAGTCGGCGTTGGTGACGTTTTCCGAGAACGTGTATTCGATCTCGCCGCGATCGCGGGCCGCGACCAGCGCCTTGTGGATGCGCGACACCCATTGCTGTTCGACCGGCACCGTGTAGATGGCGGCGACCTTGGTCTTGGCGGGCGCCTGGGCCTGGGCGACGCCCGAGAACAGCAGCGCGCCGGCAGCGGCTGCGGCCAGCTTGAGCAGGCCGCGGCGGGCGGTGCCGGCGGCGGGCGGGGGGGGAAAGGCTTTCATGCGGGGGACTCCTGCGCCGGGGAGGGAAGGGGAGGGGGTGGGGCTGGCGCTTATACACATCTGGCGCGGCCGGCGACCCACCTTAGGGGTGGATCTGTGGGGG
>NZ_JCBAMT010000143.1:0-9634 GCF_059760445.1 Achromobacter sp. D7-1
CGTCTGCATACCGGTCGGGTACGGCGGCGGTGGCTGGAGCAGCGCCGGTGGGCGAGGTGAGCATAGGCTCGGCGGGGGCCGAGCGGCGCCTCACCAACCTGGCCGCGGGCGCGTCCGACACGGACGCGGTGAACGTGAGCCAGCTGAAGTCCGTGGCCGACAACGTCGGCAGCTTGAACGATCGTGCGGTGACCTACGACGGCCAGTCGGGAGATCCCAAGAACCTGATCACCCTGGCCGGCCCTGCATCCACGGACGGCGGCGCGACGGGCGGCACCAAGCTCACCAACCTGGCGCGTGGGGCCGTGTCGGCCGCCAGCACCGACGCGGTGAACGGTTCGCAGCTGCACGAAACGAACCAGGACGTGCAGCGCGTGGGCGACAGAGTGACGACCATGGGCGATACGGTAAATAACCTGGGCAATACCGTGACGAATCTGGGCGACACGGTAACAAGCATGGGCGATACGGTGACCAACCTGGGCGACACCGTGACGAACCTGGGTGACACGGTCACGAACATGGGAGGCACCGTGACCACGCTGGGCGACACGCTCACCAGCCTCGGTGGCACCTTGGCGAACCTGACGGGTGACACGAGCGTGGCATACACGGACGCCAACGGCCTGGGCATCCGCTATGCGCGGACCAATGAGCGTGGGCTGGCGCCTAGCGATGCGTACGCCCAGAATCCCGGCAGTTCGGCGCTGGGCTACAACGCGCGGGCCACGGCCGACAACGCGCTGGCGCTGGGCCGCGATGCCCAGGCCAGCCATGCGGGCAGCGTGGCACTGGGCGCCAACGCGGTCGCTAATGGCGCGGCGCTGGCCACGTCTGCATACCGGTCGGGTACGGCGGCGGTGGCTGGAGCAGCGCCGGTGGGCGAGGTGAGCATAGGCTCGGCGGGGGCCGAGCGGCGCCTCACCAACCTGGCCGCGGGCGCGTCCGACACGGACGCGGTGAACGTAAGCCAGCTGAAGTCCGTGGCCGACAACGTCGGCAGCCTGGGCGACCGGGCGGTGACCTACGACGGCAAGTTGGGAGATCCCAAGAGCTTGATCACCCTGGCCGGTGCGGTGTCGGCGGATGGCGGCGCGACGGGCGGCACCAAGCTCACCAACCTGGCGCGCGGGGCCGTGTCGGCCGCCAGCACCGATGCGGTGAATGGTTCGCAGCTCTACGACATCAATCAGGATGTGCTGCGGATGGGCGACACGCTGACGACCATGGGCGATACGTACACGAACCTGGCGGGAGACAACAATCTGATCAGCAAGGCCGACAAAGGGCTTGGCCTGCGCTATGCGCGGACCAACGAGTCGGGGATGGCGGAAGATGATGCGTACGCGCAGGGCGTGGGCAGCACGGCGCTGGGCTACACCGCGCGAGCCACGGCCGGCAACGCGCTGGCGCTGGGCCACGACGCCGTGGCGAGTCAGGAAGGGAGCGTGGCGCTGGGTGCCGGTTCCGTATCCGGCCGGGCGTTGGCGTCGACCACGGGCAGCCTGGCGATAGGCAGCGGCGGCGCCTTGGTGCCGTTCAACACGGCGGATCTCACCTTGCTGGGGGCCGTGTCCGTTGGCCACGACGGCGCGTATCGCCAGATTACCAACGTGGCGGACGGTACCGAAGCGCATGACGCGGTGACCTTGCGTCAGTTGACCGGCGCGATCGGATCCTTGACGGCCACTGGCACTCAGTACTTCCACGCCAACTCGGCGGCATCCGATTCACTGGCGACAGGCTTGGAGTCGATCGCCATCGGACCGCAGGCGGTGGTCAACGGCGACCGCGGCCTGGGAATCGGCGAGCGGGCCGTGGTGGATCAGAGCGCGCCCGGCGGTATCGCCCTGGGGCAGCAGGCGCGCACGACGTCCGCGGATGGCATCGCGGCGGGAACGCAGGCCTTGGCTGACGCGGTTCAGGGGGTGGCTCTGGGCGCGGGCAGCAGAGTTATCTCGGGGGGTGGCGTAGCGCTGGGCGCCGGGTCGATCGCCAAGGTGGTGGCCGGGGCGGATGGATACGTGCCCCTGGGCGGCGATGGCGCGGCCGTGAACGCCACGCGCAGCAAGTTGGCGGCGCTTTCCGTGGGTGACGTCGACGCTGGCAACTACCGGCAGATCACCGGAGTGGCGGCGGGGACGGTGGATTCCGACGCGGTGAACGTCAGCCAGTTGAAAGCGCTGGCCTCGAACGTGACTGGCCTCGAAGCAGGTGGCGTGAAGTACGACCGCAATCAGGACGGCACCATCAATTACGGCATGGTGACCTTGAACCCTGGCGGCGCGGCGACGGTGCTGAGGAACTTGGCGCGGGGCGCCCTGTCGGCAGAGAGTACTGACGCGGTCAACGGTTCGCAGCTGTTCGAGACCAATCAGTACGTCAAGTCGATAGGCGATACGATCGACACCTTTACCCAGGGCGGGGCTGGGATCAAGTACTTCCACGCCAATGGCGGGGCGTCGGCGGTCTTGCCGGATTCCTTGGCCAACGGTCTTGGCAGCATCGCAATGGGCCCGGGCGCGGCGGCCAACGGCGCCAACTCTGTGGCCTTGGGCAACGGTGCGGCCGCTGGCAAGGAGGGCGATGTGGCGCTGGGCGCGGGCGCCGTGGCGGACCGGGGCGCGGAGAGCTACACCGGCAAGTACTCGGATGCGAAAAATCAGTCGGTGGGCACGGTGTCGGTAGGCGCGTCGGGCGCGGAGCGCACGCTCAGCAACTTGGCCGACGGCCGCGCGGCCACGGACGGCGTGAACCTGCGGCAGCTGGACGGCGCGCTCAGGCAAGCCAACGATTACACCGACAAGCGCTTGCAGGAAGTGGCGGGCAATGTGCTCCAGGTCGGCGATCAGCTCACCGCGCTGGATGAGCGCGTGGCCGGCGTCGAAGGCGATGTGACGAACATCAGCAATGGCGCCGCCGGCATGTTCCAGACCAGTCAAGAGGAAAAGGCGGCCAAGCCGCCCAAGGCCAGCGGCAGAAACTCGGCGGCGGGCGGCGCGGGCGCCGTGGCTTCAGGCAAGAACAGCACCGCCATCGGCAACGACGCGCAGGCGTCTGGCGCTGGCGCGACGGCGCTGGGCAACGGCAGCAAGGCATCGGGCAGCAACGCGGTGGCCCTGGGCGCGGGCTCCGTCGCCGACCGCGACAACACCGTGTCGGTCGGCGCCGAAGGGGCGGAGCGCCAGATCGCGTACGTGGCCCGCGGTACGGCGGGAACCGACGCGGTCAACGTGAACCAGCTGCGGGAAATCGAGAGCGGCTTGACCAATCAGGTGGCCGGTTTGCGCAAGGACGTGCAAGGACTGGACAACCGGCTGAGCGCCGGTGTCGCCTCCGCCATGGCCATGTCCGCGCTGCCTCAGGCCTACCTGCCCGGCCGGAGCATGTTCAGCATGGGCGGCGGCACGTGGCGCGGCGAAAGCGGCTTCGCCATGGGGCTGTCGACGGTGTCGGACAGCGGCAAATGGGTGGTGAAGGGCCTGGCCAGCAGCAGTTCGCGCGGCGACTACGGCGCAAGCGTGGGAGTCGGGTATCAATGGTGAGCAGGTGCAGCTCGTACGCAGGCACGCGGCCAGCGGCCGCATCCTCAATGATTCTTGAGAGGTACACAGCCATGACACGTCGCATCATTCTTCCCGTCGTGATCGCATCGAGCGCGTTGCTGGCCGCTTGCCAACCCATGGCGGCGCAGAAGGGCGCCAATGCCGCGCCCCGCGTCGCCCAACCCGCGCCGGCGGTGCAAGACGCCGTCACGCAGACGCAAACCGCCGTGCCGGCGGTCGAGTTCCGACTGGCGGAGGATCAGCCGGGCGCCGATCTGCGCGAGTTGCGCCTGCCCGACAAGACCTACTACTTCCTGCTGGCGCCCGCGCTTACCCGCGCCGACCTGAACGCCGCCACGCCGATGAAGAGCCGGGAGGGGCAGCCTTTCGTGAGCTTGCGCTTCACGCCGCCCGGCGCGCGCAAGCTTGCGCAGATCGGCCGCCAGTACCCGGGAAAGTGGCTGGTCTTCACCATCGACGGCAAGCTGGTGGGCGTGCCGCGCATTACAGGTCCCATGGATGAAGGCATCCTGAACCTGACGATGAATTCGGAAGAGCAGGCGATCAACGTCGCGCAAGCGATCCTGGGAGCGGCGCGCTAGCGCCGCCGTGGCCGCGTCAGCCGACCGCCCCGTAGATGCGGCGCGCGTCGGCCGCCGTGGCTAGCGGGCGGCCCAGCGCCTGCGCGCCTTGCGCGGCTTGCAGCACCAGCGCCGAATTGCCGGGCGCGGTGCTGCCGTCGCGCAGCTTCAGGTTGTTTTCGAAGCCCACGCGCATATGGCCGCCGAACGCCGCGGCCGTGGTAACGCAGGCATTTTCCTCGGGACCGAAGGCGCAGACGGCCCAGGGCAGGGACTGATCGTACGCGGCCAGGAAGGGCAGCAGGTCATAGGCCGAGGAGGTCTGGCCCGCGCTGTAGCGGCCCAGCACGAACAGCACCGACCACGCTCCTGGCGGCACCAGGCCGCGCGCGCGCAGCGACAGCCAGCGGCGCACGTCGCCTTCGTCGTACAGGATGATCTGCGTCATGATGCGGCGCTCGGCGATCCAGGCCAGGAAAGCCGCCAACTCGGTTTCCGGGATGTCCGGCACGGCGATCTCGCGCAGCCCGATGGACACGGCCTCGGGTTGCAGCTCGCGCACCAGGGCGATCTGCTCAGCCGCCTTGTAGACGCCGGCGGCTTCGCTGGTCACCTGCACCAGCAATTCGTCGCCGACGGCGACATGCACGGCGGCCAGGGCGTCGCGGTAGGCCTGGGCATCCAGCAGGTGGCTGCCGTCGGGCTTGCGCACGTGCATGTGCATCATGGCCGCGCCGGCGTCCAGGCAGGCGCGCGCTTCGCGCGCCAGGGCCTCGGCCGTGAGCGGCACGGCCGGATGGTCGGCGGTCTTCTTGTAGGCGCCATTGGGCGCCACCGTGATGATGACGGGCGAATCGGCCAGGGCGGCGCGGGGCGGAGCGGCGTTGCTCATGGCTTGATCTCCGGCAGTTCGGGCGCAATCAGATCCAGGCCCGCGCGCAGCAGGCGGTCGTAGCGCGCGCGTTCGGCGGCGATGGTCTCGGGCGTCCAGGCGTAAAAACCCTCGCCCGTCTTCATGCCGTGGCGGCCGTCCTGGGCGCGTTCGGTCAGGCAGCGCGCCGGCTGGCTGGCGTTGCAGAAGGTGGGATACATGGTGGCGCCGGCCGCGGCATGCACGTCGATGCCGGCATGGTCGCGCTGCATCACGGGGCCCGCCGCCAGGAAGCGGAAGCCGAAGCCGAAGCGCACTGCCGCGTCCACGTCTTCCGGCGAGGCGATGCCGCGGTCGATCAGGTCGAAGGCCTCGCGCGACAGCGCGTGCTGCAGGCGGTTGGCCAGAAAGCCTGGCAGGTCCTGCCGCACCTTCACCGGCACGCTGCCGCAGCGCCGCATGAATTCGATCAGGGTATCCGCGCAGCCATTGTCGCTGGTCTCGCCCAGCACCACTTCGACCAGCGGCACCAGGTGCGCGGGCATGAAGAAGTGCAGGCCCAGCATGCGGCCGCGGGTGTCCAGACCCTGGCTGATGGCGCTGATCGGGAAGCTGGAACTGTTGCTGGCCAGGATGGCGTCGGGCCGGGCGCGCTGCGCCAGATCCGCGAACAGCGCCTGCTTGATGTCCAGGCGTTCGGGAATGCACTCGATGACCAGGTTCACGCTGGACCAGTCCACCTCGTCCAGGCTGGAGGCGGTGGATAACAGGGCGGCGTTCGCTTCCCTGTCTATGGTCTTGAGGTTTTCCGCGACGCGGGCGGGCAAGCCCGACGCGCGTTCGGTATTTGATTCGATTACCGTCGTGCGGCAGGCCGCGCGGGTCAACACCACGGCCACGTCGGCTCCCATGGTGCCGCCGCCCACCACCACCGCATGCGCCGCGCCCGGATTGGGCAGCGCTATCGCGTCCGTCTGCATGGTTTGCTCCTTCATCTGTAATTTCGCTGGAGGCGAGTGTAGAGAAGCGAGTTTGATTGATGAATCAGATTTTTTGGATAGAATGATCTCCAATTTAGATCAATAACGGGGCCGCTCCCAGCATGCAGATCAATCTTTCGATGCGCGATATCGACACGACATTGGTGCTGGGCCGCACGCTCAACTTCCGCCAGGCGGCCGCGCAACTGCACCTGTCGCAATCGGCCCTCTCCACGCAGATCCAGCGCATCGAGGATGCGCTGGGCGTGCGGCTGTTCGACCGTACCACGCGCACCGTCCGCCTCACGGCCGCGGGCGAGGTCTTCATGCAGCAGGCGGCCACCCTGCAAGTGGCCTTCCGCGACGCCATCGCCGCGGTCAGCGGCATCGTCAACGCGGAGCAGGGCCAGGTGTCGGTGGCGGCCTTGCCTTCGATCGCCGCTCGCCTGTTGCCGCGGGTGCTGATGGCCTACCGCCAGGCCCACCCGCAGGTCGCCCTGAAGGTGCGCGATACCTTGTCGGGGCCGGCCTTCGACTTGGTGCGGGCGGGCGAGGTCGACTTCGCCCTGACTGCCGCCGATCCGCAGCATGCCGACCTGCACTACGTGCCGCTGATGTCCGACAGCTTCCTGCTGCTGATTCCCGAAGCCCATCCGCTGGCGCGTGCCCGCGGCCCGCTGCGCTGGGCCGATACCGCCGATGCGGCGCACGTGTCGATGGTGCAGCCCAGCAGCGTGCGGCAATACACCGAATGGGCCTTTCTGCAGAACCGGATCCGCTTCACGCCGGCGTTCGAGGCCGAGCACCTGACCACCATCGTCGCCATGGTCGAATGCGGATTCGGCGTCGCGGCATTGCCTGAAATCGCCGCCGGCGCGGTGGCGCAAAATGGCATCGTGCAGCGCCCGCTGATTGGCCCGGTGGCCGAGCGTTCCATCGGCTTGGTGACCGCGCGCAACCGCAGCCTGTCGCCGGCCGCGGCGGCCTTGGTGCAGACCTTGAAGGAGTATCTGGCGGAGCAGCCGCGCTAGGTTTCGCGGCGGATTTTCGACCCGTCGCGCGCTTCTGAACGCTGCGGTTTTGATTTCAGGCAAGCGCTTGCGGCGTGCCGCTCGACAGGAAGCGCCCGGTGGTATTATCCTCAGTGCACTAACTAAATTGGAGCTGCCTCAACGTGCCGGATGTACAGAAAAAGACGACGTCCCAGAAGCGCGTCGCAACTCATAAGATGGACACCAAGATTTTCGATCCGGCCAAGCAGGTGCTTTGGTCGCGTCCCGGCTATCTGGTGCGGCGCCTGAACCAGATCCACTACGCCATGTTCTACGAGGAGTGCAAGACGCAGAACGTGACGCCGGTGCAGTATGGCGTGCTGACGGCGCTGTCGCTCAGCCCCTGGCTGGACCAGACCGCCATCGGCATGGAACTGGGACTGGACCGCACCACCACCGCGGACGTGGTCAAGCGCTTGCAGGAGCGCGGCCTGGTGGAACGGCGCGTCAATCCCAACGATAAGCGCTCGCGCCAAGCCGTCATCACCCAGGAAGGCCTGCGCATCATGGGCATCTTGCAGGAAGGAATGGCGCGCGCCCAGCAGCGTCTGCTGGAACCGTTGTCCACGCGCAATCAGGAAATCTTCATGAAGCTGCTTTCCACCCTGGTGGAAGCCAATAACCAGTACAGCCGCACCACGCTCAAGCCCATGTAGGGCAGGGGCCGGCTGCGGTCCTGGCTCAGCCTTGCAGCGCGCTCGCTTGCGGCGCGCTGCGGGCGGCCTGGCCGTCGCCCAGCGTGTTGCGGACCCAGATCAGCTCCGCAGCGACCGCCACGGCGATCTCGGCCGGCGTCTTGCTGGCGATGCGCAGGCCCACCGGGCCGTGCAGGCGCGCGATCTGACTGTCGTCCAGGTCGAACAGCCGCAGCCGTTCGCGGCGCTTCTGCTGGTTGGCGCGCGAGCCCAGCGCGCCCACGTAGAACGCCGGGGATTTCAGCGCTTCCAACAAGGCCATGTCATCGAGCTTGGGGTCGTGGGTGACCGCCACGATGGCGGTGCGTTCGTCGGTGCCGATTTCCAGCACCGCGTCGTCGGGCATGCTGGTGAGCAAGGTCGTCCGGGACAGGTTCCATTCGCCGAAGAATTCCTCGCGCGGGTCGCAGACCGTGACGTGGAAATCCAGCGTGGCGGCCACGTTGGCCAGCACCTGGGCGGTCTGGTTGGCGCCGATGATGAGCAGCCGCCAGCGGGGGCCGTACACGCTGCGAAAGATGCGGCCGTCGAAGTCCGGGCCGTCGGCCGGGCCGGCGGCAGATACCGAGCTGCTGCCGTCGTGCAGGTCCACGGTGCGCTGGATCAGGCGGTGGCCGCGTATAGCTTCCAGCACCACGTCCAGCCATTGCGTGTCGCGCAGCGGTTCGCTGATCAGGCGCAGCGTGCCGCCGCAAGGCAGGCCGAAGCGTGCGGCCTCGTCGCGGGTGACGCCATAGGTCAGGCGGGCGGGAGCGTCTTCCAACGTGCCCTCGCGGGCGCGGCAAATCAGGTCGTCCTCGATGCAGCCGCCGGAGACCGAGCCGACCATGCGGCCGTCCTCGCGCAGGGCCAGCATGGCGCCGGCCTGGCGCGGGGCCGAGCCCCAGGTCTGCACCACGGTCACCAGGTGCACGCGGCTGCCCGCGGCCACCCAGTCCCGGGCATGTTGCAATACGTCCAGATCCAGAGCGTTCATCGGCTTCTCACAAAAAAGGCCGCGACGCTGCCACGGCTTATATTCACTATACTGATCATTATGGCGAATGTCTCTAGTGTCTATCCCTACCAGGGCCCTATGCGGGTCGGCATCCTGCTGGCCGCGGGGCAGGGCTCGCGCTATGCCGCGCAGCGGCCGGGCGCCGACAAGCTGCTGGCGCCTTTGCCGCAAGGCATGTGCGTGGCCGTGGCCAGCGCCCGGGCGCTACGCGCGGCGGTGGACCTGGTCGTGGCCGTGGTGCGTCCCGGCAGCGCTGCCCTGGCCGGATTGCTGCGGGCGGAAGATTGCCAGGTGTTGGAGACGGACCGGGCGGGCGAAGGCATGGGGGCCAGTCTGGCCGCCGCGGCGCAGTATCTGCAGGGTTTGCCCGGGACGCCCGAAGCGGTGCTAGTGGCGCTGGCCGACATGCCGTGGATCCGAAGCGCCAGCCTGGAGGGCGTGCTGGACGCGCTGCGCCACGCGCCGATGGCCGCGCCTTCATACCAAGGGCAGCGTGGCCACCCGGTGGCATTCCGCGCGGAACTGCTGCCGCAGCTGGCAGCCTTGAGCGGCGACGAAGGCGCGCGGCGGATGCTCAAACAGCCTGGCCTGCGCCTGGTCGAGGTGGATGACCCCGGCGTGTTGCGCGACGTCGACACGCCAGCCGATCTGGACGGCGGCGGCTGAGCGCCGCCTGCTGGCAAGGCCGCTTCGGCGGCCTTTTTTTGCGGTCTTTGGGTTCTTGAGGCGCTCGGCTCTTTGGGCATTTTTGGCACTGTTTGCGCTTGATGGCGGATGCTGGTTCTTGAGACGCCCGGCGCGGCGGCGGCCCGGCAGGCGCGGGGCTGCGATTGCGGTCCGGAGCCTTCGCTCCGGACTTCCCCTGCCTCATCCTCGTCCAGGCCTGCGGCCTTCCCTACGGATTCCGTAGGGC